>NZ_JAAOQS010000091.1:0-38422 GCF_011603105.1 Rhodococcus sp. A14
GTGGGTGGGCTGGGTGTGGCTCGGCGCGATGTTCTATCTGGTGCTCGGGCTTCTGCTGGTCGCACTGGTGTCACTGCTGACGCGCCTGTTCGGCCGCCTGCGCGGTACCGGAAACGGCGAACAGGTCGATCTGTCACGGCGGCGCGGCCTGCGCATCGCCACCGCCGTCGTCGTGGTGGGTGCCGTCGGCGCCGCCGGCTACGGGGTGTCGGAGGCCGCGCGGCCGCGGATCGTGCGGGTTCGGGTGCCGCTGAAACGTCTCCCCGCCGAGTTCGACGGTGTGCGTGTGGCGCTCGTGTCCGACCTCCACGTCGGCCCGGCGCGAGGAGTGGATTTCACTCGGCGTGTCGTCGACCTGGTGAACGCGGAGCAGCCGGATCTCGTCGCGATCGCGGGCGATCTGGTCGACGGGACCGTCGCGAAGGTATCGCCCGATCTGCAACCGCTCGGCGACGTCGAGGCCCCGCTCGGGGTGTTCGGTGTCAGCGGCAATCACGAGTTCTACGCCGACGACGGCGGCCGATGGCTGGACGTGTGGGACCGACTGGGCATCCGGACGCTGCGCAACGAGCGCGCGACGATCACCCGAGGCGGCGCCACTCTCGACATCGCGGGCATCCACGACTACTCCTCGCCCGCCCCGTACGAACCCGATCTATCCGCCGCGCTCGCCGGACGCGATCCGTCGACGTTCGTCGTGCTGCTCGCGCACGAACCGCGGCAGGCACTGGAAGCGTCCGACCTCGGTGTCGACCTGCAACTGTCGGGGCACACCCACGGCGGGCAGATGTGGCCGCTGGGTTATCTGGTGCCGCTGCAGCAGCCGTCGGTGACGGGACTGGACCGCATCGGGAACACCGTCCTGTACACCACTCGCGGTGTGGGCACGTGGGGTCCGCCCGTGCGCGTGGCCGCCCCACCGGAGATCACGATCCTCGAGCTGGTGCGCGAAGACTGAGCGACCGATCCCCGACCCGCGTGAGCGGGCCGGGCATCGTCGGTGTCAGGCGCCTTCGAACGCGGAGATCGGCGGGCAGGAGCACACGAGGTTGCGGTCGCCGTGCGCGCCGTCGATGCGCCGGACCGCCGGCCACACCTTCGGCCGTGCCTTGCCGCGGGGGAACACCGCCGTCTCACGGGTGTAGGGGTGGTTCCACTCCGCTGCGAGGCATCCGGCCGTGTGCGGGGCGCCGCGCAACGGGTTGTCGTCCACCGGCCACTCCCCCGCACCCACGCGGTCGATCTCGGCGCGGATCGCGATCATCGCCTCGCAGAAGGCGTCGATCTCTTCGAGGTTCTCGCTCTCGGTGGGCTCCACCATCAGGGTGCCCGCCACCGGGAAGCTCATCGTCGGTGCGTGGAAACCGTAGTCGGCGAGGCGCTTTGCGACGTCGTCCACGGTCACACCGGTGTCCTTGGTGATCGGCCGGAGGTCGAGGATGCATTCGTGGGCCACCATTCCGCCCTCGCCGGTGTAGAGGACGGGGAAGTACTCGTCCAGGCGGCGCGCGATGTAGTTGGCCGAGGCGATGGCGGTCAGGCTTGCGCGACGCAGCCCGACGGCGCCCATCATCCGGATGTACGCCCACGTGATCGGCAGGATCGACGCACTGCCGTACGGGGCCGCCGAGATCGGTCCGGCGGTGCCGAGTTCGGGTGCGAGCGGATGTCCGGGCAGGAACGGCGTGAGGTGGGACCGCACACCGATCGGACCGACACCGGGGCCACCCCCGCCGTGCGGGATGCAGAACGTCTTGTGCAGGTTGAGGTGGCTCACGTCGCCGCCGAACCGGCCGGGGCGGGCCAAGCCGACCAGGGCGTTGAGGTTGGCGCCGTCGACGTACACCTGGCCGCCGGCGTCGTGGACGGCCGCGCAGATGTCGGCGATCTCGTGCTCGTACACACCGTGTGTGGACGGGTAGGTGATCATGATCGCTGCGAGGCGCTCGGCATGGTCGGCGATCTTCGCCCGCAGGTCGTCCAGGTCCACGTCACCGTTCGGGCGGCACCCGACGACCTCGACGCGCATCCCGGCCATGACCGCGGATGCGGCGTTGGTGCCGTGGGCGCTCGACGGGATGAGGCAGGTGTCGCGGTGGTCGTCTCCGCGGCTGAGGTGGTAGTTGCGGATCGCGAGCAGCCCCGCGTACTCGCCCTGACTACCGGCATTCGGCTGCAGGCTGACCGCGTCGTAGCCGGTGACGGCGACGAGCCAGTTCTCGAGGTCCTTGATGATGCGGAGGATTCCCGGTGTGTCCCCGGTCGGCGCGAACGGGTGCAGTCCGGCGAACGCGGGCCAGGTGATCGCTTCCATCTCGGCGGTGGCATTGAGCTTCATCGTGCAGGAACCGAGCGGGATCATGCTGCGGTCGAGTGCGATGTCCTTGTCGGACAACGCCCGCAGGTAGCGCAGCATCGCCGTCTCGGTGCGGTACCGGGTGAACGCCTCGTGCTGCAGGTAGTCGGATCCGCGGAGCTGCGAGTCGGGGACGGACGTGCCCGCTTCCTCGGTCACGGCGCCTTCGCCGCCGAACGCCGCGAGCACGTGGGCGACGTCGTCGTCGGTGGTGGCTTCGTCGCACGCGATGGCGACGTGATCGGCGTCGACGAGCCGCAGGTTGATGCCGGCGTCCTTCGCCTTCGCCACCACGTCCGCCGCCCGGCCGTCGACTCGCACGAGAATCGTGTCGAAGAAGTGCTCGTGGACGACGACCGCCCCGGTCTTGCGGAGTGCGTCCGCCAGGGAGTGCGCCGTGTTCGCGACGCGCAGGGCAATCGCCTTGAGGCCCTCGGCGCCGTGGTAGCTGGCGTACATTGCCGCCAGAATCGCCAGCAGCACCTGTGCGGTGCAGATGTTCGACGTCGCCTTCTCACGGCGAATGTGCTGCTCCCGGGTCTGCAGCGCCAGCCGGTACGCCTTGTCACCGTCGGCGTCGACGGAGACGCCCACCAGACGGCCGGGGAGTTGACGTGCGTGCTTGGTGTGCACGGCGAGGTAGCCGGCGTGCGGGCCACCGAAGCCCATGGGGACACCGAACCGCTGGGTGGTGCCGAAGCAGGCGTCGGCCCCGATCTCGCCGGGCGGGGTGAGGAGGGTGAGCGCGAGCAGATCCGCCCCGACCGCGACCAGTGCGCCGCGCTCGTGGGCGGCGGCGATCACGTCGGTGTAGTCGACGATGCGGCCGGACCCGCCGGGCATCTGTGCGAGGACGCCGAAGAAGTCACCGTCCGGCAGGCCGGCGGACAGATCGGCCACCACGATCTCGATGCCGAGCGGCTCGGCCCGGGTCTCGACGACGGCCAGCGTCTGCGGGAACAGGTCGGCGTCGACGACGAACCGCGGGGACTTGCTCTTGCTCGCCCGGCGCAGCAGTGTCATCGCCTCGGCGGCGGCGGTGGCCTCGTCGAGCATCGACGAGTTGGCGACCTCCATGCCGGTCAGGTCGGCGACCATCGTCTGGAAGTTGAGGAGGGCTTCGAGGCGGCCCTGGCTGATCTCGGGCTGGTACGGCGTGTAGGCCGTGTACCAGGCCGGGTTCTCGATGATGTTCCGGATCAGGACCGGCGGGGTGAGGGTGTCGTAGTAGCCGAGACCGATCATGGACGTCGCCACGGTGTTCTGCGCGGCGAGTGCGGACAGTTCGGCGAGCGCTTCGTGCTCGGACACCGGTGCGGGCAGTGAGTCGAGGCCGTCGGCGATGCCGCCCGTGACCCCGTCCAGGATGACGGCGGGGACGGCCTTCGACGCGAGGTCGTCGAGCGAATCGGCTCCGACCAGCTCGAGGATGTGCGCGAGTTCCGCAGCGTTCGGGCCGACATGACGATCGGCGAATGTACGGCTTCCAGCGTCGATCACGACAACTCCCAAGCAGTTCGGAGGATCAGGACACGCCCCGCGTAGCGGAACGTCCCTCCCCCTCTGTCGCCTGCTCGAGTCGAGCGCCTGAGAGATTCGGTACCGTCGTTCACGTGTGAAGACGGCCCTTTCCCCGTGGGCGGGTGGGTGCTCCCACCGCTTTCCAGAGACGTCGGAGCCCGCACGGTCCTGTCTGCCTGAGAGATTGACGGGGAGGTGTTGCTCCTTCGGCGCCCGAACTCCCGCACACACGATGTTTCTGTGTTTGCAGTGCCCGGAACTCTCCCGCACGGCGTCGACGCACCGCCAGTCTATGTCACGGCTGCAGGTGGCGGCGCAGGCAGCGCCGCGCTCCGATGGATGCGGGCTAGCCCGTCTTGCGGCTCGCGCGGTTCTTGCGCCGCGACGCCAGTTCGTCCTCGGGGCTCTGCTCGCTCGCGCCGCCGTCCGCGCGCTCGGCCGGGAAATCGGCGATGGTGCCGGTCAGTTCGCGCATTGCACCGCTCACCGCGATACCGAAGACGCCCTGCCCGCCCTGGAGCAGATCGACGACCTCTTCGGGCGAGGTGCACTCGTAGACCGTGGTCCCGTCCGAGAAAAGTGTGATCTTGGCCAAGTCCCGCACTCCGCGCTTACGGAGGTGGTCGACGGCCACGCGGATGTTCTGCAAGGATATTCCGGTGTCGAGCAGACGCTTGACGATCTTGAGGACGAGGATGTCTTTGAACGAGTACAGCCGTTGGCTGCCCGAACCTGCTGCGCCGCGAATGGACGGCACGACGAGGGATGTGCGAGCCCAGTAATCGAGCTGGCGGTAGGTGATTCCCGCGATCTGGCAGGCGATGGGGACGCGGTATCCGACGAGGTCGTCGGGCACGGAATCGTCCGGGAAGAGGCCCGGTTGGATCTCCTCGGAGCTGAATTCGGACTCGGCAACGTTGTCGCCGGGCGCAAGATTCAGCGCATTCTCCTGCGGCCGATCTCCCACTGACTACTCCCTCTCGCATGTTGCACTGAACCCGACGATCAGTGCGCCTGTGACGCGCGTCGCCAGTGTCCGCGGCACAGCCGCAGCACATCGAGCGGCGCAAGCGCCACCAGTGACATCGAGCAAGTCCGTACCCTGAACCTACTCAGCGTACGCCCGATACAATCTGCAGGGCAGATAATCACTGCACCGAACGCTATGACTCCGAAGAGACGGGGTCAACGCAACGCGCCGGAAGAACCTCAACCGTTACTGCGCGCCCGAGGCTCTTCCGCAGGTGCAATCTAGCCGTCAGTGGCCTTGAAATCGTCCGGCGACACGGACTCGAGGAATTCTTTGAACTTCTCGACCTCGTCCTCGCGCTCGTCGGGCATGACCAGACCGGCCTCCGTGAGTACCGCCTCCTCGGCGAAGATCGGTACCCCGATCCGCAGTGCGATGGCGATGGAGTCGGACGGGCGGGCCGAGACGCGGGTGTTCTGGTCGAACACGAGGTCGGCGTAGAACGTGCCCTCGCGCAGGTCCACGATGCGAACTTCCTTCAGCGTGCGGCCGAAGGCTTCGATCAGGTTCTTGATCAGGTCGTGGGTCAGCGGACGCGCCGGCTCGACGCCCTGCTGTTCGAGTGCGATCGCGGTGGCCTCGGTCTGGCCGATCCAGATGGGCAGGTACCGCTCGCCGTCGGTTTCACGCAACAGCAGAACAGGTTGGTTTTGGGGCTGCTCGACACGAACTCCGATCACGTGCATTTCGCTCATCGCGTCTGCCTCCACCCTGCAATGGTCCGTCCGCGGCACACAATGCCGTACCAGGATTCTATTCGATTCGTGTCTGCTCTTCGACCGTACAGCCGTTCGAGCGCAGCGTCGTTGGGAAGTTGGGACGGTCGGCGAGCTCAGCTCACCGATCGAGCGCACCCCGGACTGCCGACTTCACCAGGCAGGTGTGCAACGTCAGAGACAGGGCCGCCAGTTCGCGCACCATCTCCTCGGCGCGATCACGTGCGCCGGCGTCGCGGCCCTTGGCGACGGGTCCGGCGATCTGCGCGACCAACCCGGCCTCGCGGTCGGCCGCCAGTTTGAACGCCCTCAGGTGCCGCACCTCGAGTCCGAATTCGGACATCGCCCTCGCGGTGCGCGCAAGGGTCACCGCGTCCTCGTCGAAGAACCCCGCCGGCCCGGGAACGACCAGCCCTCCGCGGGTCAGTTCGCCGAGGAACTTCTCGTCGATTCCCGCCCGGGAGATCAGGTCGTCGCGACTGATCCGCACCTCGCGGTCGGTGCGGAACTCCTCCGGGGACACCTCGCCCGGGGCCACGGTGAGCGCGCGCGGCCGGCGCGGCGACGAATCGCCTGCGCCGACCGTGGCCACACCTCTGTCGATGGCCTCGAGCTGCTCCTTGATGACCTTCAGCGGCAGATACTGATCACGCTGCGCAGTGAGGACGTAGCGCAGTCGTTCACAGTCGGCGATCGAGAAACGCCGATACCCCGAGGGTGTGCGCTGGGGGCTGATGAGACCCTCGGCTTCGAGGAATCGGATCTTCGAGATCGTCACATCAGGAAAATCGGGGCGCAGTCGATCCAGCACGGAGCCGATCGACATCCCCGATTGCGCCTGCTGCTGCCGCACCGCGGTCATTGGCTACCCGCACCAGCTGACGTCTCACCGATCTGCGAGCCACCGGCCGTGGTCCGGGGTCCGGTCAGGAAGACCAGTCGGAACTTGCCGATCTGGACCTCGTCACCGTTCGCCAGGACAGCCGAGTCGACCGGCTCGCGGTTGACGTAGGTGCCGTTGAGGCTGCCGACGTCGACCACCTGGAACTCGTCGTCCTCCTGGCGGAACTCCGCATGACGACGGCTGACGGTCACGTCGTCGAGGAAGATGTCGCTGTCGGGGTGCCGTCCTGCGGACGTCGTCGGCTGGTCGAGCAGGAAGCGCGACCCTGCGTTCGGTCCACGCTTGACGACGAGCAGAGCAGAGCCCGCGGGCAGTCCCTCCACACCCGACACCGGGGCTTCCGGAGCCTGGGTTGCCGAGGAGCTGTCGAGCTCATTGAGAAAGTCCGCGCGGAAGACCGACGTGGTTTCCGCCGGCGTCTCCCCATAGACCGCGTCGTTGCCGTTCTCGCTCACCGTTTCTCCTCCTAGTTCGATCATCCAGCAAGATTCGCTGGACTACGCAATGCCACTCGGTACTACATAATTCGGTTCCCGTGCACATTAACTTCTGTGCAAACTCCCACGATCACATTCAAACTACGGACCTGCGCCCCGACACGGCACATGCGTTCAACATCGACCGTACCCTGCGCACGCCGGTGCGTGTAGTGAGACAGGCCGCCAGCACATTACGAACCGGTATTCCGACAGCGGATTTTGTCCGGCAACCCCGTTTTCCGGGCTGTCGGCATCTTCCGAAACTATCCGATTACCGCTTCGCGTGTTGTCGGGAAATTATCCTGCCGTGATGTCTGCATAGCCGGCGGCGTCCAGCATTTCGGCCAGTGCCGCGTCGAGGGTCGCCTCGTCGTCGACGCCGAGGTCCACCAGCCACCCCTGCCCGTAGGGCGCGGAGTTCACGAGTTCCGGGTTGCCGTCCAGATCGGCATTGGCGGCAACGACTTTCGCCGTCAGCGGGGCGAAGATGTCGGAGACGCTCTTGGTGGATTCCACCTCGCCGAACGATTCGCCCGCCGTCACTGCCTCGTCGACCGCCGGAAGCTGGACGAACACGACGTCGCCGAGCTGGGACTGCGCGAAATCGGTGATGCCGACGCGTACCGTCGTGGGCCCCGTCCGCTCGACCCACTCGTGTTCGGCGGTGTACCGACGATCGGCGGGGATTTCGAGCTCACTCACAGTGGCTTCCTTTCGATGGCAATCCGCGGGCGGATGCGAAGATCAATTTCCGGGCTGAGCGTATTGGCGAGGTTTCGCCTCTCGCAAGGCGGAGATCGTGACCTGCTGCGATTGTTCGATCGTCAGCTGCCCGCCGCTGCGCGCGACCGTGTCGACCACCCCGCCGGGAATGTTCAGGGCCGCCGCGAGAGTGGGCGGATCGCCGATGGCGACCACCCCGTAGGGGGCGTTCACCTTCCGGCCGTCCACCGACACACCGCCGGCCGAACCGGACACCCAGGAGTCGACGCCGATCCGGACGGGCGGGCCGTCCGCCCCCTGGATCTGGACGGCTTCGGCACCGGCGGCACGCAATTCCTGCACGAGGTCGAGCAGAACCTCGGAGCCGACCCCCTTGTTGGGGTCGGTGACGCGCATCGTCACCCCGGGGCCGGTGGCCGGTGCGCTGCCGACCTGGATCGACAGCGCCGTCAACCGGGCCTGCGCCTCGTCGAGCGCCGCCCCGGAGCTGCCGCTCTGTTGCAACGTTGCCAAGGTCTGTTCCAGCGATGCGATCTCCTGCCGCAGGGCCGCCTCCCGTTGGTTCAGCGTGTCCAGGACGACCAGCAGATCCGCGGGGCTCGCCGAGTCGAGGGTGTCGCCGGACCCGGTGTTCTTCACCTGCGTCACGATCGCGATTCCCAGCCCGCCGAGCAGGAGCGCGGCGAGCAGGGCGAAGACGACGTGCGATCGCTGCGACGTCGCCGGTTCGTTCCCGTGGAGTTCGTGTCTGCCCTCGTGTCCGCTCACGTCGCGATCACGCCCCGAACAGACGTCGCCGGAGCGCGGCCGCGTTGCCGAAGATGCGGATGCCCAGCACGACGACGATCGCGGTGGACAGCTGGGTTCCCACACCGAGTTGGTCACCGAGCCACACGATCAGGGCCGCCACCAGGACGTTGAACACGAACGAGACGACGAACACCTTCGAGTCGAAGATCTCGTCGAGGTACGCGCGTAGTCCGCCGAACACCGCGTCGAGCGCGGCGACGACGGCGATGGGCAGGTAGGGCTGCACGGCGTCGGGCACTTGCGGGCTGAACACCACGCCCAGCACGATGCCCACGATCAGGGCGAGCACCCCGTAGATCGCGGATCCGCCCTTCAGTGCTGCCTTCATTCGTGTGACGCCTCCATTCGACTCCGCCGTTGTCATCGTGTTCCCACTTCCCGGGCTGCCCGCACTTCCCGCGCCGGGGCGGCGGGCAGGTGGAGATCGTCGGCCTCCGCCACCGCGAAGCCGATGCCGTACAACTGCGCCACGCTGGACATCCTGAGATAGGCGTCGCTCACCACGAATCCGGTCTGCATCGGCCCCTGCGGGCCGATTGCCGAGACCACGTACGGCGAGAACACCGGCTGATTGTCCACGAGCATCGCGCCACCCGCCTGGCGGATCGTCACCGACGGGCCGATCCGCACGTCGCCGACCGCGATGGCCTCGGCGCCGCTCGCCCACAGCGAATTGACCACCGACTGGAGGTCACGGTCGAGCACCACGGCCTTCCCCCCGACACTGCGCTGGGACGAGTCGGACAGGTTGGGCTTGGCCGCGGGATCCGTCAACGTCACGGTCAGGCCGGGACCGTGCACGGCCTCGACTCCGGCATCTCCCTCGAGTCCGCGAAGCTCGTCGAGCAGTGCCGCACCTCGGGCGTCGCCGGCCAGCGCGGTGGCGCGCGCGTCGTCGGTCTGCGTCGACAGCGTGTCCCGGGTGGCGGCGAGGGCGCCCGCCCGATCCTCGGCGTCCTGCACTTTGCTCAGGAGTTCGGACCGCACCTGCTCGGTGCCGGGGATACGTTCGGTGGCCTGCCGGTAGGCGACCGACAGCACGAGCCCCACGAGCAGCGCGCCGATCGCGATCCACACCTGCTGACCGACCCGCGTCTGTCGTGAATGTCCCTGCTCACGATCCTCGGCCGCACCCTCGTACCCGGGGTCCAGATGATCGTTCATCAGAGACCGCAGCAGGGACGGCACCGGATTCCTGCGAATGCCGGAATCTGTCCGTTTCATCAATGGCCCTCGCGTTCCTCGCCGCCCGGTCCTCGCACGGGAACGGTGCGCGCGACGGTCAGCGCGTTCACGGTGTAGAGCATTCCGGTCCACACGTACAGCACCGTGCCCCAGATCAGGAGCGCAGCGCCGAGCGGCTGCGCCACGGTCGCGATGCTCCAGTCACCGTGCGCCGCGAGGGTCATCGGCAGCGCGAACATCAGCAGGAACGTGGCACCTTTGCCGAGGTACATCACGTCGGGGGGTGGCAGACCGCGCCGTCGGTAGATCAACAGCGTGAGCGCGAGAACGGCGTCGCGGCCGATCAGGATGGCCGCCACCCACCACGGGATGAATCCACGCAGGACGAATGTCACCAGCGTCGTGACGACGTAGAGGCGATCGACGAAGGGGTCGAGCAGCGCGCCCAGCTTCGACGACTGGTCGAGGATCCGCGCGAGCTTGCCGTCGAGCCAGTCGGTGAAGCCGCTGATCATGAGGATCGCGAGCGCCCACCCGTCGGAATGGGTGACGAGCAGCAGGTACACGAACAGCGGCACGCCGAGGAGTCGAACCACGCTCAGGAGGTTCGGGACGGTCACGATCCGGTCCGACCGCGCAGTGTCCCGGTCCACCGAATTCACCAAAATCTCCCCAGCGTCGAGTGCGGACCTGTCTTCGGGCGCTCGTCGCACCGCTCTCGCCACTCTTCCACAACCGGGTTGGTGTTCAGTCGATCGTCCCGTCCGTCCGACCGTGTCACTCGCCCGGCGCGAGCCCCGGTCGGGGTGGGGCCGGGACGCGCGCGACGGCGTCCGAGGTCAGACTTCCCAGGTACAGCCACCCGTCGTGCTCCCGCACACCTGTGATGGGGGAATAGCTGCCCTTCCCTCCGCGCAGGCTGTGCACGATCTCGCCGCGGTGATCGAGGGCGATCACCCAGCCGGTGTGCTCCGGATTCGGTTGCACCGACTCCGGCAGGTTCGCCGCGACGATGCGCAGCGTGGGGTAGGGCGCGAGCAGGTCGAGCAACCGCATCCGCGGACCGTAGAGCGCCACCCAGAACAGGCCGTCAGACGTCTGGGACGTCATGTTGTCCGGTATGCCGGGCAGATTCGCGGCCCACACCGACGTCCTGCCCTGCGACGGGCCGGTCAGGTCGACGCGGGAGATCTGGTACGAGCCGGTCTCGGCGACGAGGACGAACGATTCGTCCGAGGCCAGTCCCACGCCGTTGGCGAACTGCAGTCCCTCGGCCAGGAGGTCGGTCTCCCCCGTCCGCGGGTCCAGACGCAGCAGGCGGCCGGTCCCGCGGTGCTCGAGAAGGTCGTAGCGGTGGTCGGCGATCGTGAAGTGCGCCGAGGAGTCGGTGAAGTACACGATGCCGTCCCGGCCGACCGCCGAGTTGTTGCACGCCACGAGCGGACGCCCGGCCGCGGCGTCGGCGAGCACGTCGATGCGTCCCGTGTCGTCGACTCGCAGCACACCGCGCTCGGCGTCGCAGATCAGGAATCGGCCGTCGTCGAGTATCTCGACCCCGAGGGGCCGACCGTGGGTGTTCGCGAGTTCGGTGGCGTGTCCGCGGCTGTCGAACCGCCAGATCCGGCCGTCGTTGCCTCCGGTGACCACCCGGCCGTCGTGATCGACAGCAACGTCCTCCGGGCCTTCCCCGGTGGGGAGGGTCCAGCGATGCTCGTCGTCGAGCATCCCGTTGGGCGCGAGCACTCCCGTCTGAGGTGGTGGCGGCGGGGCGTGCCAGACGACGGGGTCGACACCGGTGCGGTCGAGCTTGCGGGCGAGAGACTCGAAGAAGGTCACGAACCGTGAGATTAGTCGCCTCCCCCTCGACGTGGTCTCGCTAACGCCAGGCGAAGACCGGCTGGTCGAAACCGTCGATCCGGGTGTGCCTGCCGTGCAGCGCGACCTCCCGGAACTGGTACACGACCGCGCCTGTCGGGGCGTGCACGAGGTGACGCCGGAACGGCCATTGGATCACCGGTTTCGACGATTCGGGGATCTCGACGAAGCGCGGCTCCGCGTCGATCTCGGGAACGCCCACCGAGAACACTTCCGCCACTTCCTCCCGATTGGGGACGAGCGACGTGATCGGCTGGTCCGACCACACGACGAACGGTGTGATGACGTACCCGGAGCGGGTGACGTAGTCGTCGAGCCTGCCGAGTACCGCGGACGGCTCCACGTCGAGGCCGAGTTCCTCGTGCAGCTCACGCCGGGCGGCGTCCTCACCGGTCTCCCCCGGATCCACTCCGCCGCCGGGCAACGCGAACTGCCCAGGGTGCGCGCGCATCTTGCTCGGGCGCATGGTCAGCGGAACGGCCTGACCGTCGGCGCCGTCGTTCATCACGGCGATCACGACCGCCGCGGACCGCCGATTCGTCGGGTCCACGATCCGTGGTTCGAAGCGTGCCAGCGCGTCGGCGAGCCGTCCCCTGCTCAGTGCGTGCCCATTCACCATCACCCGACAGTATCGCCAGTCGCGGCGAAACCCACGCTCCGAACCCCCGCGTTTCGAACCCCGCGCCCGCCGTCAGTCGAGCAGCTGCTGCCTGATCTCGTTCTTGAGGACCTTCCCCAGTGTGGAACGAGGCAGATCGGGCCAGACCAGGATGTCCTTCGGGGTCTTCACGCTGCCGATGCGCGCTTTCACGAACGCCGTGAGTGCCTCGGCCTCGATCGGTGTTCCGGCTCGGGACTGGACGACGGCGACGACACGTTCGCCCCATTTCTCGTCGGGGAGCCCGATCACCCCGCAGTCCTGGATTCCGGGGTACGCCATGAGCGCCTGTTCCACTTCGACGGAATAGACGTTGAATCCGCCGGTGATGATCATGTCCTTGGCCCGGTCGACGATGTACAGGAAGTTGTCCTCGCCGAGGTACCCGATGTCGCCCGTGTGATGCCAGCCGTGCGCCGACGCCTCCTGCGTCGCAACGGGATTCTTGTAGTACCCCGTCATGACGAGCGAACTGCGCACCACCACTTCGCCGCGCTCACCGGAAGGTAGCAGCGTCCCCTGCCCGTCCATGATCGCGACGGTGACCAGCGGGGAGGGCCTGCCCGCGGAGCTCAGCCGGGCGGTCGCGACCGACCCGTCCGGATGGAAATGGTCTTTCGGCGCCATCGTCGCGATCATCATCGGCGCCTCGCTCTGCCCGAACAGCTGGGCCATCACCGGCCCGATGCGGGTCAGCGCTTCTTCGAGCCGGGTCGGCGAGATCGGCGCCGCGCCGTACCAGAAGCATTGCAGCGAACTCAGGTCCGTCGTCTCCAGGTCTGCGTGGTCCAGCAGCATGTAGATCAGGGTCGGCGGAAGGAAGGTGTGGGTGACCCGGTCCCGGTCGATGTGTGCGAGGAACTGCCCCAGGTCGGGCGCGGGCATGATGACCACCTGCCCGCCGAGGGTGAGGATCGGGAAACACAGGACACCGGCCGCGTGCGTCAACGGCGCGAGGGCGAGGTAGACCGGTCTGCCGTCGAACGGGTAGCTCATCAGGGTCAGCGCAGACATCGTCTCGATGTTCCGGCCGGTGAGCATCACCCCCTTCGGCTTCCCCGTCGTCCCGCCGGTGCCGACGATCAGCGCGAGGTCGTCGACGGGAGCGACGTCGAGACGTTCGGTGCCCAGCCAGTCGTCGAACGGGTGGGCGTACTCCTCGTCGCCGTCGAGACACACAAGGGTCGTCAGCAGCGGCAACTGCTGCCGGATCCGATCGACCAGGGGCGCGAACGCCTTCTGGAAGATCAGGCAGCGACAGTCGAAGAGGTCGAGCAGGTCCCGATTCTCCGCCGCCTCGTTCCGCGGGTTGATCGGGCACCACACCGCACCCGCCCGGCTGATCCCGAACACGCAGGAGAACGCGGCCGGGTCGTTGCCGGACAGGACGGCCACCTTGTCGCCCGCGCCGATCCCCGACCGTGCCAGCCCGGCCGCGACGCGCCGGCTCAGGTCCTGGACATCGGCGTACGTCAGTGTCCGGTCGCCCATCGTCAGGCACGGCGACGACGGACCGAGCGAGGCACCCTTGTCGAGGTAGTCGGTCAAGCGCATGGTGCGGTCCTCCTCGAAGTCGCGGCCGGGACGGTCAGCTCTGCACGGTGAGAACCGGCTCCATCACGAGACCGAAGCTGCGCAGGACTCCCAGGAGTTCGCGATGCCCGAACGCCTGGCACGCCGACGCGAGACCGGTTCGCTTCGGGGGTTGCTGCAACAGGGAGTACGCGGCGTACGCCTGCAGGAGCCCCGTCTGCTTGTAATTGCAGTTTCCGTGGATGACGCAGTGCGCCCGACCCAGCGGGCCCGACGCGTACACGGAGTCGAGCGACGTGTTGACGCGCGGGTTCTCCCTCGGCGGCATTCCCGCCTGCACGGAGCCGGCGATCTCCGCGAGCGCCGCGTCCTGCTCGTCCGCGGGAAGGGTCTTGATCTGCTCCTCGACCATCTTCTGCGTCGCGACGACACCCTCCATCACGGAACGGTCGAACACGCCGCCTGCCGCCTTCACGTTCGCCACCCGCGGATCGTCCTTGAACCACACGGGATGACAGGTGCCGCCCCACGGCAGCGCGAGGGCCATCTGGTGCTGCCCCGGCACCACGACCTCGAATGTGGTACCAGGGTCCCACTTCTGGTATCGGTTCTGTTCCAGGTAGTACCAGTCGGCCTTGAGGATCGTGAAGATCGTCTGCGTGGACGCGTAGGTGGGAAAACCCTTCCACAACACCAGGATGTCGAGAGTGTCCAACCCCGGCGTCTCCAGCGCGATGTTCGCGGCGATCTCACCCGTGGTGTACATCTGCGCGACGCCCGGAGACAGCAGCAGCTCCTTCTCCGCGAACTTGTCGCCGAACTTCGCCTGCACGTCCAGAACCCAGTCCTGCTCACCGGTCGTGTCGGTGTAGTGACAACCCGCGGCAAGAGCCGCCTCGACGACGACGGCACCGTGCTTGATGAACGGGCCGACCATGTTGCTGACAACCCGTGCACCGCTGAACAGTTCGGTCAGCGCCGGGACGGTGTGCTCCACCTCGACCACCTCGTGGTCGACGGTGTCCAGCCCGGGAATGCGGTCGAGCACTTCCTGGATCCGCTTCTTGTCCCGTCCCGCAGCGATGAACGGAATGTTGAACTCGCGCAGGTATTCACACACGAGCCGCCCGGTGTAACCGGAGACTCCGTAGACGATGACGGGCTTCTTGTCGGTCATGACGCGCCTTTCAGAATGGGAGAAAAGTCCGGGGAGATCGGTTACATGCCCATGCCACCGTCGACCGGCAGGCCGATCCCGGTGACGAAGCGAGCGGCGTCGGAGGCCAGGAAGACGACGGTGTCGGCGATGTCCGCGACCTCGCCGAGCCGCCCGAGCGGAGTCAGGCCGATCACGTCGGCGACCGCGGCGTCGGCGCTGGGCCACAGCCCGAGCCTCTCCATGTCGGCAGCCAGCCCGAGTCCCATCTCCGTGGCGACCAGCCCGGGGTACACGCAGTTCACGCGGACGCCGTACCCCAGCTTGCCGGCCTCCTGGGCCGCGACCCTGGTCAGCCGGTCGACGGCCGACTTGGTGGCGGAGTACCCGGCGATGCCCGGGAACGGGATCGTCGCGGCCACCGAGGAGACGTTGACGATCGCCCCGCCCGCTCCCGCCGCGCCTCCGGGACGCATGGCGCGCAGACCGTGTTTCAGGCCGAGTGCGACACCGAGAATGTTGACGTCGCACATCCGGCGAATGTCGGCGGGGTCGATGTCGACCACGAGGGACGAGATCTCGATGCCCGCGTTGTTGACGAGGAGGTCGAATCCGCCGAGTTGCTCCACGGTCGCAGCGACGGCACGCTCCCAGTTGCCGTCGTCGGTGACGTCGAGTTTCACGAATCCGGTGGCGGCACCGGACTTCCCGACGGAGTCGGCAGTCGCGCGACCTTCCTCCTCGAGGACGTCGCCGATCACGACCGCCGCACCGGCGTCGGCGAGGGCGGCAGCCATACCGGCGCCCAACCCCTTCGCACCACCGGTGACCAGCGCTTTCCGTCCTGCAAGATCACTCACGCTCATTCCGACCTGCCTTCGTACGAGACGATTCGCGGAAACCACGTCACGAGATCGAGTCCGCAATGTGGTGTGGATCACAGAGTATTCGAGTTTGGACGACTGTCAAGAATTCTCTTGACGACTGTCAAGTTTTTGTTACACAGTCGTCAAGGAACGCGGGCTAGACTGATGCACACCGTGCTGGACCATGTGAGCCGAACAGGAAGAAGCCGTGACACCCGTCGCCGAGAAGAACGCCGATCGGGTCTCGCGCCGCCAGGTCGACAAATTCGCCGAGCGCCGGGATCAGCTCGCCGAGGCCGCGTTGCAGACGCTCTCGGAACTCGGCTACGCCCGCACCAGCCTCCGGGAGATCGCCCAGAACTCCGAGTTCTCCCACGGCGTCCTGCACTACTACTTCAGCGACAAGGTCGATCTGATCACGCACTGCGTGCGGCACTACAAGGCCCGGTGCGTCACGCGATACGACGGCGTGGTCGCCACAGCGCACACTCCCGAGGAGTTGAAGGCAGGATTCGGCCGGGTGCTGGTGGATTCGCTCCGCGACGAGGCCACCATGCATCGCCTCTGGTACGACCTGCGCTCGCAGTCGCTGTTCGAGGAGTCGTTCCGCGCAGACGTCGCGGCGATCGACAAGAGTCTCGAAGACATGATCTGGCGCATCGTGTCCCGGTACGCGGAATTGGCGGGGCGCACGATCACCATCGCCCCGGCCACCATGTACGCGGTCTTCGACGGACTGTTCCAGCAGAGCCTCGGACGGCATCTGTCGGGCGACGACACCGCGGCGGACAGCCTCGCGGACAACGTCGATCAGGTACTGGCGCTCGTCATTCCGGCACGGTAGGGCAGGTCACCTTTCCGCGGCGGCCTTGATCCGCTGTGCGAAAGCGGGTGCGTCCTTCCGGGCCGCTCGAAGGGCGAGAGGTGCGATCAGCTTTCCGATTCCGTGACCCTCCAGCACGTTGAAGATCGTCACCTTGGTGCCTGCGCCCGAGGGTTCGAGGTCGTAACCACCCTCTTTCGCGGTGATGGAATTCTTCGAACGCTCCGCCCAGCGAATCTTCCGTGGCACCTCGAATTCGGTGATCTCGAACTCCCGCTTCGTGGTCATCCCGGCGTCCTTGACGGTGCTGACGAAGATGGTGCCGACACCCGGCGGACCGTCCGTCTTCTTCACGATCTCCTGCACCCGGGGACTGAAGTCCCGGTCGTTGACCCCGGCAGCGAGGTACTCGAACACTTCCTCGACGGGGCGGTTGATCACAACAGTGCCTTCGAACCGTCCAGCCATGCCAGCCTCCCGTTTCCGTGATCTGCCGGGTTCCGACAGTACTCGCGACGCAGTCGCGGCGCGGTCACATCGCCGCCGGGCCGACGGTCATAGAAGTGACGGCGCGCAACGCGGCGTCTTCCCACACGGACCCTGAGCACAGGAAGGCTTGGACATGAACATCCCAGTCAGCGACACCTCCCGGGTCGGGCGATCGACCCCGGCACGCCCGTTTCTCTCCACCGCTCGCGGCACACTCACGCTGACGCTGTTGTGCGCCGTGGCATTTCTCGACTTCGTCGACGCATCCATCGTCAACATCGCCCTGCCCGACATGCGCAGCGACCTGGACATCTCCGTTCAGGAACTGCAATGGGTCCCGAGCGCGTACCTCCTCACCTACGGCGGATTCATGCTGCTCGGCGGCCGCCTGGCCGACCTGCTCGGTCGCCGTCGTGTGCTCGTCACCGGCACCGTCGTGATCGGGCTGTCGTCGTTGATCGGCGGATTCGCCGGGAGCGCGGAAGTCCTGATCGGGGCGCGACTCGCCCAGGGTGTCGGTGCGGCACTGATGCTTCCGGCTGCGCTGTCGATTCTGACGACGACATTCGAGGAGGGTCCCGAACGGCATACCGCGCTCGGCGTCTGGGCCGGAGTGGGTGGTCTCGCTTCCGCCGTCGGTGTTTTTCTCGGCGGCGTGCTCACCGAGGGGCCGGGCTGGCGATGGGTGCTGTTCGTCAACCCTGTCGCGTGCGCGCTCGTGCTTCCGGCGGTCTTCGCGCTCATTCCCGGCGACCGGCGCCGCGCCCGGTTCGCGGACTTCGACGTCGCGGGCAGTGTGCTCGGCACCGGCGGGATGCTGTTGCTCGTCTACGCCCTGGTGACGGCACCCGACCAGGGATGGGGCACCGCCCGCACGATCGCCGGGTTCGTCGGTGCCTTCGTGCTGATCGTGGCGTTCGTGATCAACGAGCAGCGCAGCCCGCACCCCCTGCTGCCGCTGTCGATCTTCCGCGTCAAAGGTCTGGCCGCCGCGAATGTCACGGGGCTGATCGCCTTTGCGGGTCTCATCGCGATGTTCTTCTTCCTGACTCTCTACATGCAGAACATTCTCGGCTACTCCCCCATCCAGACCGGTGCGGCCTACCTCCCGCTCTGCCTGGGTGTCGGTGTCGCCGCCGGGATTTCCTCCCAGGTGCTCACCCGGACCGGAACCCGTCCCGTCGTCGTCGCGGGAGCGCTGGTGGCCTCCGCCGGCCTCTACCTCCTGTCCCGGATCCCCGTCGACGGCTCCTATCTCAGCGATCTACTGCCCGGGCTGATGATCGTGTCGTTCGGTCTCGGCGCCGTCTTCGTCGGCGTCACGACCGCAGCCAACGCCGGTGTGCCTGCCGGCGAGGCAGGGCTCGCGGCAGCGTTGCTGAACGCCTCACAGCAAGTCGGCAGCGCACTCGGTCTCGCGATCTTCGCCGCGATCGCCACGTCACATTCACAGCATCTGCTCGCAGCGAATTCGCCTGTGCCCGAGGCACTCACCCTCGGCTTCCAGCGAGCGCTGCTGACCGGCAGCATCTTCCTCGTCGCCGCGGCCCTGATCGGCCTGCGCACCGGCAACGCACACGGAGACGTCGAGCACCGCACGAACTGACCCCGGTGGGCTCGTCAGTCGAGGTTCTCGACGACGAGCCCGGCGAGGCGCTCGCGGTCGGCGAGGATGTCGATCTCGACGATCTTGCCGCGCCGGATCGTGACGCCCATGACCGACAGCAGCTGCCCGTCGGAGATCGCGACCACTCCTGCGGCACCGTTGACGAGCGCCGGATGCGCGAATCGAGCCAGCCGGGCGAACCCGAGGACCCGGCCCGCGACCGTCTCCGAGCCGCGCACCATCGTGGAGGCTCCCGCCGGCAACGCTCCGGTATCGGCGCGGAGCACGACATCCGGATCGAGCACGGCCACGAGCGCGTCGAAGTCGCCGCTCCTCGCGGCCGCCAGGAACGCGTCGACGACCGCACGCTGGCGGACCGGATCGGTGTCGGGAACGGGGGCTCCCTGCAGACGCCGGCGTGCGCGGCTGGCCAGTTGCCGGGCGGCCGCCGGGGTTCGCTCCACGATCGGGGCGATGTCCTCGAAGGGCACCGCGAACATGTCGTGCAGCACGAATGCCAGTCGCTCCGCAGGAGTGAGCGTGCCGAGGACCACGAGCAGCGCGAGACCGACCGAATCGGCGAGCACCGCCTCGTGTTCGGGGTCACTGCCGTCCGCCCGGGTCACGATCGGGTCGGGCACTGCCGCATCCAGGGGATCTTCCCGCCGTGACCTGCGGGACTGCAGCATGTTCAGGCACACTCGTGCCACCACCGTCGTCAGCCAGCCGCCCAGGTTCTCGACGGTGCCGGCGTCGGTGCGGCTCAGTCGCAGCCAGGATTCCTGCACGGCGTCCTCGGCCTCGCCGATCGAGCCGAGCATCCGGTAGGCCACCGCCCGCAGGTGTGTGCGATGGGCCTCGAACTGCTGCGCCAGCATGTCGTTCTCGTTCATCGGTCACGTCCTTCCGTCGCGGTCTGTCAACTGTGTGACCGGCGAAACGCAGCCGATGTGACGGCGGATGCGTCGTCCGTCGCCCTGTGATGCGCGTAGTGCATCCAGTTTCCCTGGTTCCGCTGTCCGATATCGCCGTGGTTAACTGAAATGACGCTCACAGTCTCTGAAGGGCTGGACGGCATGTGGAAAGCACAGCAGGTCGGACGTCTGTTTCTCGTCTCGGTGCTCGCGGCTCTGGCCGTGTGCGGAGTAAGCGCCACCGCGTCGGCGCATTCCCCGACAGTGACGGGGAAGGTCGTCGCGCCGACTTTCTCCCCCGCGAGCGGGCAGGTCGTCGGCATCGCGCATCCTGTCGTCGTCCGGTTCGCGTCACCGGTGCCCGATCGCGCGCTCGCCGAGCGCGGTGTCCAGATCACCCCCTCGAAACCTGTGCCCGGGCAGTTCTCCTGGATCGACGACCGCACCGTGCAGTGGACCCCGGACCGGTTCTGGCCGGCCGACACCCGGGTGACCGTCGAGGCGGCGGGCGCGAGGTCGCAGTTCCAGGTCGGTGACGCACTCGTCGCCGTCGCGAACACGACGACGCACCAGTTCACGGTCAGCATCAACGATCAAGTCGTGCAGACCATGCCGGCGTCGATGGGCAAACCCGGATACGAGACACCGCTCGGGACGTTCCCCGTCATCGAGCAGTTCCGCGACATGATCATGGATTCGTCGACGTACGGCGTCCCGATCGATGACGAGGAGGGCTACCGTCTCTACGTCGAGTACGCCACCCGCATCACGTGGGGCGGGATCTTCGTGCATGCCGCACCGTGGTCGGTGAACTCGCAGGGCTTCGAGAACGTCAGCCACGGCTGCATCAATCTCAGCACCGACAACGCACGGTGGTTCTACGACAACGCCAAGATCGGCGACCCGGTCATCGTCACGGATTGAGTCCCGCACGGGGTCGAATACCCGGAATCCGCGGGGCCGGAGACACAGAAAAGGCGGTTTCCCGTTTCCGGGAAACCGCATTCGCTGATCATCTGGTCGGGCTGACAGGATTTGAACCTGCGACCACTTGACCCCCAGTCAAGTGCGCTACCAAGCTGCGCCACAGCCCGTCCACACCCTCGTTCAGGTGCTCGATGAGATTACATCAGGGGCAGTCCGTAAAGCTAATCGCCTGGTCAGAGCCCATTCTGTCGGATCAACGATTTCGCCGCTCACGCTTTTCCCGCACCCGCACCGAGATGCGGACGGGGCTGCCGTCGAAATTGAACTCCTCGCGCAGACGCCGCTCCAGGAACCGGCGGTAGCCCGCCTCCAGGAACCCCGTCGTGAACAGCACGAACGTCGGCGGACGTGTTCCGGCCTGCGTGGCAAACATCACGCGAGGCAGCCGGCCACCGCGCATCGGCGGCGGCGTCGCGGCGACGACTTCCTTGAGCCAGGTATTGAGCCGGCCCGTGGGAATGCGCTTGTCCCAGGACTCCAGTGCGGTGTCCAGGGCGGGGACGAGCTTCTGCACCGCGCGCCCCGTCTGCGCCGAGATGTTGACGCGCTGCGCCCACGGCACCCGCACCAGGTCCCGATCGACTTCCCGGTCGAGCTGAAGGCGCCGGTCCTCGTCGACGAGATCCCACTTGTTGAACGCGATGACGAGGGCCCGGCCGGCGTCCGCCACCATGCTCAGCACGCGCAGGTCCTGCTCCGAGATCGGCTCGGATGCGTCGATCAGCAGAATCGCGACCTCGGCGGCCTCGATCGCGCTCTTCGTCCGCAGCGATGCGTAGAACTCGGCGCCGCTGGCGTGGCTGACCCGCTTGCGCAGACCGGCGGTGTCCACGAAACGCCACGGCCTGCCGCCGAGCTCCACGATCGAGTCGACCGGATCGACGGTGGTGCCCGCGACGTTGTGGACCACCGAACGCTCGTCGCCCGACAGCTTGTTCAGCAGGCTCGACTTCCCGACGTTCGGCTTCCCGACCAGAGCCACGCGTCGCGGCCCACCGCCAGGAATGCCTTCACGCGGGGTCTCCGGGAGTGCGGCGAGCACCTCGTCGAGGAGATCGCCGGTACCGCGGCCGTGCGTGGCGCTCACCGAGTGCGGCTGTCCGAGACCGAGCGACCACAGTGCGGCCACCTCGGATTCGGTGCGGCCGTCGTCCACCTTGTTGGCCACCAGCAGAACCGGGGTCTTGGACCGGCGCAGCACCTTGGCCACGGCCTCGTCCGTTGCGGTGGCGCCGACGACGGCGTCGACGACGAGGAGGATCGCGTCCGCGGTCTGCATCGCCAGTTCCGCCTGCCGGGCCACCGATTGCTGCAGGCCCTTGGCGTCGGGTTCCCAGCCGCCGGTGTCCTGCACCATGAAGCGGCGGCCACTCCAGTTCGCCTCGTACGAGACGCGGTCCCGGGTGACACCGGGAATGTCCTCGACCACGGCCTCGCGTCGGCCGATGATCCGGTTGACGAGCGTCGACTTGCCGACGTTCGGGCGCCCGACCACTGCGAGGGTGGGAACCGGGACGTGGGACTCTCCGTCGCCGCCGTCTTCGAGGTCCAGGACCTCCCAGTCGGATTCCTCACTCCAGGTGCCGTCGCCTGCGAACTCGGTGGTGAATTGTTCGGTCACTGCCCTGCTCCAGTTCTTTCGCTTACCACCAGCAGCAACCTGCCGATCACGTCGTCGATTCCGAGTTCGCTGGTGTCGACCAGCACGGAATCGTCGGCCGGCCGCAGCGGCGACACGGCGCGCGTGGAGTCGAGGTGGTCACGACGCTGCACGTCGGCCAGCACGGCCGCGTAGTCGTCGCCTCGTCCTTCCGCGAGATTCTGCGCATTCCTGCGCTGGGCCCGGGCTTCCGCCGAGGCGGTCAGGTAAATCTTCACGTCGGCGTCCGGGATCACGACGGTGCCGATGTCCCGGCCCTCGACGACGATCCGTTCGGCCTCGCCCGCGAGACGGCGCTGCGCCGCGACGAGCAGTTCACGCACGGCGGGAACGGCGGAAACCGCCGAGACGGCCTTGGTCACCGCGTCGCCGCGGATCTCCTCCCCCACGTCCTCCCCGTCGAGCAGGACCTGCTCGCCCGACGGGTCGGTGCCGATCGACCACGGCAGACCGGCGGTCGCGTCGGCGATCGCTGCGGGATCGGTGAGGTCCACGCCCTTGCGCAGCGCATGCAGCGTCGCGATCCGGTACATGGCGCCGGTGTCGAGGTACCGGGCATCGAGCCGCTGCGCGAGCATCCGCGAGACGCTCGACTTCCCGGTTCCGGACGGGCCGTCCATCGCGACGACCAGCGACGACGTACTCACAGGCCCACCGCCCCGTAGAGACCGCCGACCTCGCCTCGACCGAGTACGCGGAGCGTGCCGGGACGCTGGTCGCCGAGAGCGACGGCGCCGATGTCCGTCCGGACGAGCCGGATGACGGGGTGTCCCACGGCCTCGAACAGGCGGCGCACGATGTGCTTGCGGCCTTCGTGCAGGGTGACGCGGACGAGGGACTTGCCCTCGTTGATGTCGAGGAGCGTAAACGTGTCGACCTTCGCCGGTCCGTCGTCGAGCTCGACACCCTCCTTGAGCTTCTTGCCGACACCGCGTTCGAGGGCACCCGACACGGTCGCCAGGTATGTCTTCGACACCTCGAAGGACGGGTGCATCAGCCGGTGCGCCAGGTCACCGTCGTTGGTGAGCAGCAGCAGTCCCTCGGTGTCGGCGTCCAGTCGACCGACGTGGAACAACCGCTGACCTGCGGCGACCCGCTCGGAGACGATGTCGCCGACGCACGGGCGACCCAGGTCGTCCGACATCGTCGACTGCCAGCCGCGGGGCTTGTTCAGCGCGAGGTGGACCAGGTCCTTCTGCACCACGACGCGGACCCCGTCCACGCGCACCACCGCGTTCTCGGGGTCGATGCGCAGGCCCTGCTCGATGACGATGCGGCCGTCGACCTCGACGCGACCCTGCGAGATCAGTTCCTCGGCCGCACGGCGCGACGCGACGCCGGCCTGGGCGAGAACCTTCTGCAGTCGCATGCCGTCGCCCTGCGGCGGGCCGGCGGGCCGATCGGCGGCGTCGGCGTACTGGTGCCGGGCCGGCTTGGCGTTGCTGATCTTGGGCGCGTGGGCCTGGGCGCGCTGCGGCTTGGCCGACTTGGGCTTGCCGCGTTTGTTCTTCGCAGCCGCGGAGTCGGGCCTGCCCGACTTGCCCTTGACGGCGTCCGACCTGGTCGGACGCCGATCGGTCTCGGAGCGGCTCGGTCGCCCTCCGGCCTCCGACCTGTCCGAGCGACCCCCGGTCTCCGACCTGGTGGGGCGCTGCTTCTTGTTGTTGCGATCCGGTGTGCCATCTCGGCGAGCGGGTTTCTTCACTTTTGTACTATCCCTGTCAGTCTTCGGTGTCCAGCCCGGTGTCCAACTCTTCTGTGGAAGCCGTAGCTTTATTCATTCTCGCAAATCGTGGGTCAGATTCCAGACTGTCACTGATGTCATCTATCAGATCCACGTCCGGCAACAGCGGGGCCAAGGCGGGAAGATCGGCGAGAGACGCCAAGCCGAGCCGTTCCAGGAAGAGCTCCGTCGTCGAATACTGCGTGGCGTTGGTATCGGGATCGACGCCGGCTTCGGCGATCAATCCGCGAGCGAGAAGTGTGCGCACCACACCATCCACGTTGACGCCGCGCACCGCACTGATCCGTGCGCGGGTCAACGGTTGACGGTATGCCACCACGGCCAGAGTTTCCAAAGCCGCCCTCGTCAGTCTGGACCGGGCACCGTCGAGCAGGAGACGTTCCACGTAGGGCGCGTACGCGGTGCGCGTGTAGAGACGCCAACCGTCACCGGCATATCGGAGGTCCATCCCGCTTCCACGGGCGGTGAGCTCGGCGGACATGCGGTTCAGCACGTCCGTGATGCGATTCACAGAAGCGCCGGTCGCGGAGGCGAGCTGTTCGGCTCCGGCGGGAGAGTCGACGATCAGCAGCAGCGACTCGAGAACGGCTTCGAGTTCGGTGTCCGACAGCTCGGGTTCTGCGTCGACGGCGCCCTGGTCGTCCGACTCGTCGAACGGGGCCGAACTCATCCGTAATCCTCCTCGGTCACCGGGGCGTGTGTGCCCTCCCCGGTCCAGCTCACCAGCAATTCCCCGAGCGGCTCGGGCTGTTCGAACAACACCGACTGCTCGCGATACAGCTCGAGCAGCGCGAGGAATCTTGCCACGATCAGGGTGGTCACTTCGCACTCCGAAACCAGGTCGCCGAAGGTCGCCCACTCCCCGGCCCCGCGTTCGCGGAGCAGTTCCAGCATCCGCGCCGCCTGTTCCGGCACCGACACCGCGTGCATGTCGTGCAGATGGTCCAGTCCCACGGTGGGCTTCGGGCGGGGTGTGAACACGGTCGCGGCGATCTCCGCGAACCGCTGCGGGTCGACACCGAGCAGCACTTCCGGCAGCAACTGGGTGAACTGGTCCTCCAGTGCCGCCGACCGCGGGTACCGGCGCAGCGCGGCCGCCTCGAGCTCGCCGAACAGTTGCGCCACCTGCTTGTACGCGCGGTACTGCAGCAGTCGGGCGAACAGCAGGTCGCGCGCCTCGAGGAGCGCGAGATCCTCGGCGTCCTCCACCTGCCCCGCGGGGAGCAGACGGGCCGCCTTCAGGTCGAGCAGCGTCGCCGCGACCACCAGGAATTCGGTGGTCTGATCGAGACCCATCTCCGCGCCCAGCGTGCGGGTGTAGGCGATGAAGTCGTCCGTCACCTGGTGCAACGCGACTTCCGTGACGTCCAGCTGTCGCTGGTTGATCAGGGTGAGGAGCAGGTCGAACGGTCCCTCGAAATTCCGCAGCGTCACCCGGAAGCCGGGCTTGACCGCGGGCGCCTGCTGATCGTCGGCATGCGATACCTGGGTCTGCGGTGGAGCCGAAATGTCTTGCGTATTCACCACTTACCGGCCGGACCGGTGTATGACCTCGCGTGCCAGAGCACGGTACGCCTCGGCGCCGGTCGATTTCGGCGCCCAGGTGGTGATCGGCTCCCCGGCGACCGAGGTCTCCGGGAAGCGCACGGTGCGGTTGATCACGGTGTCGTAGACGAGATCCCCGAACACCTCCACCACACGGGCCATCACCTCACGCGCGTGCAGGGTGCGCGAGTCGAACATCGTGACGACGATGCCGGCGAGTTCGAGCCGCGGGTTGAGCCGGTCGTGAACCTTCTCGACCGTGTCGTTGAGCAGCGCCAGGCCGCGCAGGCTGAAGTACTCGCATTCCATCGGGATGATCACCGAGTCCGCGCAGGCAAGCGCGTTCACCGTGAGCAGACCGAGGGAAGGCTGGCAGTCGATCAGGACGTAGTCGTACCGGTCGAGCACCGGATGCAGCACACGTCCGAGCGTCTGTTCCCGCCCGACCTCGGTGACGAGCTGGATCTCCGCCGCCGACAGGTCGATGTTACTCGGCAGGAGGTCGAGGCCCTCGACACGTGTCCGCATCAGGACGTCATCGATCGCGACACGGGGCTCGACGAGCAGATTGTGGACGGTCAGTTCGAGGTCGTGGTGGGCGACGCCGAGGCCCGCGGACAGCGCCCCCTGGGGATCGAGGTCGACGAGCAAGACACGGCGGCCGAACTCGGCCAGCGACGCTCCCAGGTTGATCGTCGACGTCGTCTTGCCGACGCCACCCTTCTGGTTGCACATCGCGATGATCTTTGCCGGGCCGTGCGAGGGCAACGGGGCCGGTTCCGGCACCTCGCGCGTCGGCCGCCCCGTGGGGCCGAGCTCTTCCTCCACGACCACGGCAGTGTCCTCGAACAAGGCTGCGGATTCGGTTTGCCGCACGAACATGTCGCCCTCCTGTTGCGAGTGCTCTGACTCCGCCGCTGGCGGCTGCGGTGTCACCACGGTCCGATGATCCCCTGTTCTCTCGATGATCGCTGCCGATCCCACATCGTTATACGAACGCTACCGCCTCGTACCGTGAATTTTCCCCTCGACACGCTTTCCGTCACCTCGCCCGAGGGTGCGCTCCGGCCCACACCTCGCGTAGCGCACCCACTGTCACCAGCGTATATATCTGGGTGGTCGTCACCGAGGCATGTCCCAGCAGCTCCTGGACGACACGGACGTCGGCGCCGCCGTCGAGCAGGTGCGTCGCAAACGAGTGACGGAGTGTGTGCGGTGACACCGCCGACGAGATGCCCGCCGCGTCCGCCGCGGCCTGCAGTACCTTCCACGCACTCTGGCGGGACAGCCGTCCGCCGCGGACATTGAGGAACAGTGCGGGTGTTCCGCGTGACGCCAGTGCCGGCCGGCCCCGGATCAGGTAGGCGTCGAGGGATTCGACGGCGGGCCGGCCCACCGGCACCACCCGCTGCTTGCCGCCCTTGCCCCGCAGCAGCACCGACCGGGTCTCGGTGTCGACGTCGTCGACGTCCAGGCCGACGGCTTCGGAGATGCGGGCGCCCGTCGAGTACAGCAACTCGAGCAGCGCGCGGTCGCGGACCGCCCGCGGTCCGTCTGCGGGTCCGCTGCCTCCGACCGCCTCCAACAGCGCCAGCACCTCGTTGACCGGCAGGGATTTGGGGAGCCGTTTCGCCGGCGACGGCGGCCGCACGTCCCGGGCGACGTCGACGGCGGTCATCCCCTCGGCCGCGGCGAAGCGGTGGAATCCGCGCACCGCGATCAGGGCACGGGCCGCCGAGCTCGCGGCCAGCGGCGACAGTTCGCGAGCCGGATCGCCGGTTCGCAGAGCGATCACGAAGTCACTGACATCCTGTTGGCGGATGCGCCCGATGTCGGTGACCTCCCGGTCCGCGAGGAACTGCGTGTACCGCTCGAGGTCGCGGCGATACGAACCGAGGGTGTTGCGCGCAGCTCCGCGCTCGACGGCCAGGTGGTCGAGGTACGAATCCACCTGCCGCGCAATCACCATGTCATGCCCGCGCGGCCTCGTCCCCGGCCGCGCGCGAGCGTTTTCTCTCGCTGAACCTGTCGGGGCGATCGACCCAGGGCGCGGTCACGTCGCGGAGTTCGCCGCGACCGCCCGGCCGGGACCGGGCGGCCGCCAGTGCCATCACACCGGCTACGGCCGTGGCGTTCACGATTGTCCCGTTCAGCACCATCGACACGACCTCGTCGAGTGGAATCCGCTCGATCTCGAGGTCGGCTTCCTCGTCCTCCGGGTCGGGCCGGTCCACGTCGTACAGGTCCTCGGCGAGGAACACGCGCACCGACTCGTCCGTGAATCCGGGCGAGAGAACGACGTCCACGAGAACGGACCAGCGACGGGCTCCGAGTCCGGTCTCCTCCGCCAGCTCGCGCCCGGCGGCGTCGACGGGGTCCTCCCCCGGCTCGTCCAGCAGGCCCGCCGGGATCTCCCACAAGCGGCGCCCCACCGGGTGCCGGTACTGATGGATCAGGACGACCCGGTCCTCGTCGTCGAGCACCACGACGGCGACGGCGCCGTGGTGCTCGACGACCTCACGTTCGGCGGTCCGGCCGTCCGGCATCGCGACGTGATCCACCCGCAGGGCGAGGATCGCGCCGCTGTAGACGGTGCGCGAGTCGAGAGTCTCGAATTCGTGCCGGCCGGTGTCGGTCATGGTCGGTCTCGCCCTATCCCGCGCTGTCGACGGACGCGACCTCGTCGCGGTCGGCGGAGTCGGCGAGCTCGTCATCGGTGGCGACGGCGGCGGCCCGCTCCTCGCCGTGCACGTCGACGGGAAGCCGCTCTTCGAGCTTGTGCTTCAACGCCGCGTCGACGAACGCCGCGAACAGCGGGTGCGGGCGCGTCGGACGGCTCTTCAGCTCGGGGTGCGCCTGCGTCGCGACGAAGAACGGGTGCTGGTCGGCCGGGTACTCGACGAACTCGACGAGGTGACCGTCCGGCGAGGTCCCGCTGAACCGGAGTCCGCTCTTCGCGATCCGGTCGCGGTACGCGTTGTTGACCTCGTAGCGGTGACGGTGGCGCTCCGACACCTCTTCGCTGCCGTACGCCCGGGCGACGACGGACCCCTTCGCCAGGACGGCGGGGTACGCGCCGAGGCGCATCGTGCCACCGAGGTCCGCCTCGCCGGCGATGACGTCTTCCTGGTCGGCCATCGTGGAGATCACGGGGTGCGTGGTCTCGGGCTCGAACTCGGCGGAGTTGGCGTCGTCGAGACCCACGCTGCGCGCGGCCTCGATCACGACGCACTGCAGGCCGAGGCACAGTCCGAGCAGCGGGATCTTCCGGTGGCGCGCGTACCTGATCGCGCCGAGCTTGCCCTCGATACCGCGGATTCCGAAGCCACCGGGAATCAGCACGCCGTCGACGTCGCCCAGGGCGGCCTGCGCGCCCGCCTCCGTCTCACACGTGTCGGACGGCACCCAGGAGATTTCCACCTTCGAGCGGTTCGCGAACCCACCGGCACGCAGCGCCTCGGTGACGGACAGGTAGGCGTCCGGCAGGTCGACGTACTTTCCGACGAGGGCGATCCGCACGGTCTCGCGCGGCTGGTGGACGCGCTCGAGCAGGTTGCCCCACACGGTCCAGTCCACGTCGCGGAACGGCAGACCCAGCTGCCGCACCACGTACGCGTCGAGGCCCTCGCTGTGCAGCACCTTCGGGATGTCGTAGATCGAGGGCGCGTCGGGGGTCGAGATGCAGCCGTCGACGTCGACGTCGCACATGAGCGCGATCTTGTTCTTCAGCGCCGGGGGAACCTCGCGGTCGCAGCGCAGGATCAGCGCGTCGGGCTGGATACCGATGTTCCGCAGGGCCGCGACCGAGTGCTGGGTGGGCTTCGTCTTGAGCTCGCCCGACGGCGCCAGGTACGGCACCAGGGAGACGTGGAGGAAGAAGACGTTGTCGCGACCGACGTCGTGGCGCACCTGACGGGCGGCCTCGAGGAACGGCTGCGACTCGATGTCACCGACGGTGCCACCGATCTCCGTGATGACGACGTCGGGCCGGTGTCCCTGGAGGTCCGGTCCGCTCATGGCGAGGATCCGGCTCTTGATCTCGTCCGTGATGTGCGGGATGACCTGGACGGTGTCGCCGAGGTATTCGCCGCGCCGCTCCTTGGCGATGACCGTCGAATACACCTGGCCGGTGGTCACATTCGCCTGACCGGACAGGTCGCGGTCGAGGAAGCGCTCGTAGTGACCGACGTCGAGGTCGGTCTCGGCGCCGTCCTCGGTGACGAACACCTCACCGTGCTGGAAGGGGTTCATCGTGCCCGGATCGACGTTGAGATACGGATCCAGTTTCTGCATGGTCACGCGCATTCCCCGCGCGGTGAGCAATTGCCCGAGGCTCGAGGCTGTGAGGCCCTTGCCGAGTGAGGAGGCGACGCCGCCGCTCACGAAGATGTGCTTGGTAGCGGTACGCGAATGAGTGCGTGACTGTGGCAAAGGGGCTCCCGTGACGACTGTGCAGGGCTTGGTCTGTTCGAGCAATGCTGGGGCCTGCCGACCCACGGGACTTCACGGTAACACCTTGACGTACGTCCCGGAAACAACGCGTCGCGATTGCCCGCCCCGATGTGACGCGCGCTACGCCGGGATGGCCCCCACGGTGACTCCGGTGGTACCGGGCCCGGTGCCGTACCGGCCGGCGCCGCCGTTCAGTTGCTCCTGCAGCGCGAGCGGGACGGTGATCTTGCCCGCTTCCCGGTCGATGTTGTCGATCGTGGTCAGCGCCGCGGAGAGGGCGGCATCGGCCCGCGCCACGGCGACCGCACCGTTGCCCTGCGCCGAGGCCGGACGCCCGGCGAGAACCGCCCCGGCACCGCGCGAATCCAGCGCACCCGCGAACCTGGCCACCACGGCACCGCGGTTGCCGCTGACGCCGTCCTCCACGTCGCGATCGCCGGTCAGCACCACCGCGACCTGCGCCGGTTGGACCGCACCGTCGTCGTAGCTGACGAATCCCGCCCCGCGGAGGGTCTCGAGGGCGAGCGCCATCTCCTGCGCGGAACTCTGCGGCTGGCCCGTCTCCTTGCCGAGCATGAGGACCGAGCCCAGCAGGTCACCGGCCAGGCTGCCCTGGTCGACGGCCCCGGTCTTCAGCGTGATACCCGCGGGGATCACGTTGTTGACGACTGTCCGCAGCCGGTCACCGCCCGTGGCATCCACGAACGAATCGGTCAACGACACCCGGCCGGTCACCGATCCACCGGCCTGCGCGATCATGCGGTTGACCCCGTCGAGGTCGGCGGGGTCGGCATCCGGGGTCGTCACGACCATCACGGTGCGTTGCGCGAGAGAGTCGGCCACCACCCGGCCGCCGACCGCGGAATCGAAGCCGTCCGCCGAGTTCAACTGCTCGGTCAGCTGGTTGTTGCGTTCGTTCGCCTTCTCCACGTCGGTCTGCAGGTCGGCCTTGTCGTCGCGCAACCCCGACACGAGACCGCTCGACAACAGGCCGGAACCCATCACCACGCCGATTGCCAGAGCCAGGAAGATCGCCGCTATGGAAATGGCATGTTGACGCAGAGAAATCACTTGAAGAACCCCTGGACCCATAACGCGAAGCTGTTCCATGTCGCGACGGCCCAGTCCAGTGCCTCACCACCGATGTTCGACACCACCAGGGCCACGATCACCGCGACCAGTGCGGCCAGTACGAGCAGCGCGATCGCGCCGCCCGACACCCGGCTCCGGTACAGGGTCGCCACGGCCTTCGCGTCCACCAGTTTCGGCCCGACCTTCAGGCGGGTCATGAACGCCGACGGGTTGCTGTCGCGGCGGCCGCGGTCGAAGAATTCGTCGAGGGAGACAGTGCTCCCGACCGTGACGATCAGCGACGCGCCGTGATGATCGGCCAGTAGCAGCGCCAGGTCGGACGGGGATCCGGAGGCGGGGAACGTCATCGCTCCGATGCCGAGGTCCTGGATCCGTGACAGACCGGGTGCGTGACCGTCCTGGTCGGCGGGAAGTACAACCTCGGCGCCGGACTTGAGCGTCGCGCTCGTGATGTCCTCGGGGTCGCCGACGATGAGATCCGGGCGATAGCCCGCCGACTTCAGGACGTCGGCGCCTGCCCCGACGCCGATGAGGATCGGCGAGTACTCCTTGATGAACGGCTTGAGGTTCTTCAGGTCGGAGGCGTGATCCGGGCCGTCGGACACGATCACGACGTGCCGTTCCTTCATGTCGACGTCCACGTCGGGGACTCCGACGCCGTCGATCAGCAGTGGACTCTCGGTGCGGATGAACTCGATGGTGTTGCCGGAGAACGCCTCGAGGTGGTCGACCAGCCCGGTCTTCGCCTCGATCATCCGGTCGGAGATCTCCGCCTCGGTCTGTTCGTCACCCTTGGCGATGCGCCGTTCCCCGGAGTAGACACCTCCCCCGTTCACCCGGACCTTGCTGCCGTCCTTGATGCTCTTGAAGATCTCGGCGCCGGCCGAATCCACCAGGAGGATGCCGTTGGCGACGATCACCTCCGGACCGAGGTTGGGATAACGCCCCGAGATCGAGGGCGATGCGTTGATCACTGCGAGAACGCCGGCCTTCACCAGGGCGTCCGCGGTCCCGCGATCGAGGTCGAGCTCGTCGAGAACGACGATGTCACCGGGTCCGACGCGTCGCAGCAACTTGGCCGTGTTGCGATCCACCCTGGCGATGCCGCTGACCCCAGGCAAAGTTTCGGTGTTACGTGACAGCAGTGCCGGCATCTTCATGAGTTCGATGATGGACCGGAAGCAGGACCGACCTGTGGAGGCGCGCCGAACCGTTTACCACATCAGTCACACCATTACCACGCGTGCGGCTGACGGTCCGCCGGGCCGGTTCAGACGGAACGCTCGGCGTTGGCGGTGGCCAACAGTTCCTCCGCGTGCGCCCGACCGGTCTCGGTGTCGTCGAGTCCGGCGAGCATGCGCGCCAGTTCCACCACCCGTTCGTCGTCGGTGAGTGCGTGCACACCGCTGCTGACGACCCCGTCCGTGTCGTCGACCTTGTCGACCACCAGGTGGGTGTCCGCGAATGCCGCGACCTGCGGCAGGTGCGTCACGACGATGACCTGGTGTGTCCGGGCGAGCTGGGCCAGCCGCCGGCCGATCTCGACCGCGGCCCGACCGCCGACGCCGGCGTCGACCTCGTCGAACACCATCGTCGCGCCCGAATCGGACCCGGCGAGCACGACCTCGAGGGCCAGCATCACGCGCGAGAGTTCACCGCCGGACGCGCTCTTGCTGATGGGCAGCGACTGAGCGCCGCTGTGCGCCGACAGCCGAAATTCCACTTCGTCGACGCCGGACGATCCCGCGTGCAGTTCCGTCCCGTCGATGGTGAGCGGTGCCGTGTCCTGAGGTCCGGCGATCCGGGGGCGGACCGACACCTCGAGAGCGGCCCGGCCCATCGCCAGACCTGCGAGTTCGGAACTGACTGCCTTGGCGAGTTTGGCCGCCGCCTTGACGCGCGCCGCGGTCAGCTTCGACGCGGCCTCCGCGGTGGACGCCGCCGACTCCTCGACCTGCTTCGTCAGCGCCGCCAGAGCATCGGAGGACACGTCGATCTTCTCGAGCCTCGCACGGGCGTTGTCTGCCCATTCCAGTACGCCGTCGACATCGGCGGCGTATTTGCGGGTGAGGTTCTTCAGTTCCGCCTGCCGCGACAGCAAGGAGTCCAGTGCCCCCGGATCCGCCGGAAGCCCGGCGAGATACGTGGTCAGGTCGGCGGAGACGTCGGTGACCACCGCGATCGCGTCGGCGAGACGCGGTCCGAGCCCGTCGAGTTCGGGGTCGGTCGCCGATTCGATCCGGGCCCGCGCCTCGGACAACAGATCCAGCGCGGGTGCGCCCACACCGTCGCCGTCCATGTCGTCGCCGCCGGTGAGCGCGGCGTGCGCTTCCTCGGCCGCCGAGCGCAGCGAGTCGAGTTCGCTGAGCCTGCGGACCTCCGACACGATCGACTCGTCCTCACCCGGAGTGGGCGCGATGCCATCGATCTCGTTGAGGGCGAACGTCAGTTGGTCGGCCTCCTGCGCGAGTTCCCGGGTACGGCCGGTGCGTTCGATCAGTTCGGACCGTGCGGTCACCCATTCGTCGCGGTGCTTGCGGTACCGCGCCAGCAGCGGGCCGACCGTCTTGTCCGCGAACCTGTCCAGGGCGGCGCACTGCTGGTCGGGCCGGAGGAGCCGCAGCTGATCGTTCTGACCGTGAACGGTGAGCAGTGGATCGGTGAACTCGGACAGCACGCCCGCCGGAACGCTGCGCCCACCGAGGTGGGCGCGGGACCGTCCGTCGCTGCCGACGGTCCGCACCGCGATGATGGTGCCGTCCTCGTCCCGCTCCGCGCCGGTCGATTCGAGCAGCCGAGACACGGCACGTTCGACGTGCTCCGAGCCCTCGTCCGTCATGAACCGGCCCTCGACCACGGCACGGGGCGCGCCGAGACGCACCCGGCCGGCGTCCGCTCGCGCACCGCTGAGCAGGTGCAGGCTCGTCACCACCATCGTCTTGCCCGCACCGGTCTCACCGGTGAGCACCGTCAAACCTTCGTGGAATTGCGCCGACGCCTCGGAGATCACACCGAGGTTGTCGATCCTGATCTCTGCCAGCACGTCTAGGGCTTCCTTCCTCGCCACCCGGTGACGGGCAGCTCGAACTTTCGCACCATCCGGTCCGCGAACGGCGCCGAATCCAGTCGTATCCAACGAACGGGTTCCTTGCCACGCACCACTTCGACGCGGGCGCCCGCGGGCAGCTCGAGGGTCCGGCGACCGTCACAGAACACCAGGCCGTCGTGGCTGCCTGCCACCGTCTCGACCGCGATCAGCGAATTCGGGCTCGTCACGAGGGGGCGCGCGAACAGCGCGTGCGCATTGCTCGGGACCACCAGCAGGGCCTCCAGTTCCGGCCACACCACGGGCCCGCCGGCCGAGAACGCGTATGCCGTCGACCCGGTCGGGGTGGAGATGAGGACGCCGTCGCAGCCGAAGGCCGACACGGGGCGGCCGTCCACCTCGAGCACCACCTCGAGGACACCGAGCCGGGACCGGTTCTCGATGCTCGCCTCGTTGAGCGCCCAGCCGCGTTCGATGATCTCGTCGTCCACGCGGACCAGCACGTCCAGCGTCATACGGTGTTCGATGCGGTATTCACGACGCACGACCTGGGCGAGCGCCTCGTCGAGGTGCTCGGCCTCCGTTTCCGCGAGGAACCCGATGCGGCCCAGATTGATGCCCAGTACCGGAATGGACGCGGCCTGGGCGAGTTCCGCTGCCCGGAGGAACGTTCCGTCTCCGCCGAGGACGAGCACCATCTCGCAACCGACGGCGGCGCCCGGGCCGGCCTGCACGATGGTGACTTCCAGCCCGGGAACCAGGAATTCGTCGGCCGCCATGCCGTCCATCGGTTCGATGCGGGTGCTGTCGACCTCGTCGACGAGGACGCGCAGTCCGATCCCGGCCCGCTCGAAGATCTTGCCAACGCGCCGCGCCGTCTCCGTGATCTCGGCGCGGCCCGGGTGCGCGACGAGCAGGATCTCCCGCTCGCGTTGCTGGGCGCCGCTGCTTCCCCCGCTCACTGTGGTCCCTCCTGCACCGCGGTGCGGATCAACTCTTCAACCGACTCGACCGGTACATCATCCGTCCCGGGTGTGACATCCGCGCGGAGCCACAGGAAGTATTCGACGTTCCCCGACGGTCCCGGCAGCGGACTGGCCACTGCACCGACGGTACGCAGTCCCAGCGACTCTGCGGTCTTCGCGACGTCCAGTACCGCGGCGACGCGCAGCTCCGGGTCACGCACCACACCACCGGAGCCCACGTGGTCCTTGCCGACCTCGAACTGCGGCTTCACCATCGGAATCAGATCTGCGCCGTCGGCCGCGCAGGCGACGAACGCCGGGAGGACGAGCTTCAGGGAGATGAACGAGAGGTCCGCGACCACCAGATCGACCGGGCCGCCGATCTGCTCGGCGTCGATGGATCGCACGTTGGTCCGGTCGACGACGTGGACGCGGTCGTCGGACTGCAGCCGCCACACCAGCTGGCCGTATCCGACGTCCACCGCCACGACTTCTCGCGCGCCGTGGTGAAGCAGCACGTCGGTGAAGCCGCCGGTGGACGCGCCGGCGTCGAGGCAGCGCTTGGCCTCGATCTCGAGTCCGCGGGGGCCGAACGCCTCGAGCGCACCGAGGAGTTTGTGCGCCCCGCGCGATGCCCAGGTCACTTCGTTGTCGACCTCGACCACCCGCAGCGGAGTTCCCGCTTCGATTGCGGTGGCCGGTTTGGTCGCTGCCGCTCCCGAGATCAGTACTCGGCCGGAGGCGATGAGTTCTTGCGCGTGTTCGCGGGACCGGGCCAGCCCCCGCCGAACGAGTTCGGCATCCACCCGTGCTCGACGGGCCACGTCAGATCTTGTCCACGGTGGCAAGCGCCTCCACCAGCACGTCGTGCGCCTTCTCGAGAAGATGGGCTTTGCGCGGGATGACCCCGACGCCGTGCTCGTCGTCAGGATCAGGTTCGACGGCTCCGAGCCGCGACAACAATCCGTCGACCTCCGTGTGAATCTTCTCGGGGTCGACACTCTGAGGAGGCCCAGGTAGATGGGCTCCCGGGCGCGGTATTGGCGTGCTCATCGGGCACAACGCTAGTCCATCGCGTTCCGATACGCATACAGCGAATCGCGTGACGGACAACGCGGGTCTGCCGGGTTTCAGGCACCCCAGCCGGAGACGACCGCACTCACCGTGGGCGTCGTCGACGTGATCCGCGAGAAGTCGGGGAACTTCCAGGCGCCGGCGGTCACAGCCCGCAGCAGCGCAGCCGAATCCACCGGCGCAGCGGATTCGCTTGTCGGTTCGATCACCAGATCGCTGCCGTCGAACTCGACGGACCACCGGTTGTCCTCGCCGATGAGGGATTCCTCGGCGGGCCGGTTGAGCGCGTCCAGTTCGGACGCCAGGTAGGTGGGCCGTTGCTCCGGGGCGGCGCGCAGCACGTCGACCGCGGTGCTCACTCCGGTGAGCACCAGCAGCGAATCGAGGCCGACGTTGTTGGCGCCTTCGATGTCGGTGTCCAGCCTGTCGCCCACGACGAGCGGGCGCACACACTTGCTGCGGCGCATCGCGTCTTCCATCAGCGGCGCGGCCGGTTTACCCGCCACCAGTGGTTCGCGGGACGTCGCCGTGCGGAGCGCTGCGACCATCGATCCGTTGCCGAGGACGAGTCCGCGTTCGGTGGGGAGGGTCGTGTCCAGGTTCGCCGCCACCCAGACCGCGCCGGCCCGGATCGCCAGGGTCGCCTCGGCGAGTATCGCCCAGTCCGTCGCCGGCGAATGTCCTTGGACGACAGCCGCGGGCGCGTCCTCGAACGACCGCACCGGACGCAGTCCGACGTGTCGGATTTCGTCGGCAAGCGCTTCGGTGCCCACGATGAGCACCGGCGAACCGGGGGCGACGTTCTCCGCGAGCAGCCTGGCCGCGGTCTGTGAACTCGTCACCACCGTCGACTCGTCAGCGTCGAAACCGAGTTCCGTGAGGTGTTCCGCGACCTCACCCGGCCTGCGACTGGCGTTGTTGGTCACGTAATAGCAGGACTGCTCCCCGGCCGCCAAAGCCTCTCGCGCACCGGGGATTTCCTGCGGCCCCTGGTACAGGGTGCCGTCGAGGTCGAGCAGCAGTGCGTCGTAGCCGTCGCGCAGAGCCGTCACTGATCGTCTCCGGTCAGCTCGGCCACACGCTCCTCCGCGTCGGTGTCACCCTCGAGATCCGCCGCGGCGGAATTGAGGAACCACTTGAGTCCGTCCTCGATGCGACCGGCCGCCACCAAGGCATCCGCGTACGCGTAGAACAGGCGAGCGGCGCCGGGACCGGTTCGCGAGGCGTCGAGATCGGGGGTCTGCAGTGTGACCACGGCCTGGTCGAACTGACCGAGGTCCATGCGCGCTCCGGCGACCACGATGCGCAGTTCGGCTGCCTCGTCACCGGACAGCGCAGCAGCTTCGTCGCTCCGCCCGAGTTCGATTGCCCGCTCCGGGCGGCCCAGTCCGCGTTCGCAGTCCGCCATCACCGCGAGCAGTCCGGGACCACCGGCCATGCGACGAGCGGCGCGCAGTTCCGACAGCGCCTCCGCCCATTCGCCGGCGTGATACGCGGTGATACCCGCGGCCTCACGGACGATGGCGATTCGGCCCGCACGCTGGCGTGCGGCGCGGGCATGCGCGAGCGCAAGTCGCGGATCGTCGTCGACGAGCTTGCCGGCCATCACCAGGTGACGCGCCACCGTGTTCGCATTCGTCTTGTCCAGGCTCAGCAGGTCGCGGCGCACAGCGGGATCGAGCTCGCCGGCCTCGACGTTCTCGGGCAGATCCGGTTCGTCCGGACGGGCCTGCTGCCGCTGCGGACGGTCACCGTCACGTCCGCGAGGCGCGAAGCCGCCCTCGCCACCACGACGGGGTCCGCCACCGCGACGATCACCACCGGCACCGCCACGGTTGTCGCGCGAATCGCGACGGGGACCACCGGTCGAGCCACCACGACCCGAACCTCCGGCGCCGCCGCGGTCGCTGCTGGACGCACCGCCACGATTGCTGCTGGACGGACCGCCACGATTGCTGTTGGAGGCGCCGCCACGATTGCTGTTGGAGGCGCCGCCTCCGCGGAAGGACCGACGTCCGTCGTCACTCTCCGACACAGTCATTCCTTTCACACAAACCACGAAAGGGGACCCAGTATATTGGGTCCCCTTTCGGTAACGGATGTTCGGCGGTGTCCTACTCTCCCACACCCTGTCGGGTGCAGTACCATCGGCGCTGGAGGGCTTAGCTTCCGGGTTCGGAATGGGACCGGGCGTTTCCCCTCCGCTATGGCCG
>NZ_JAAOQS010000092.1:0-37975 GCF_011603105.1 Rhodococcus sp. A14
CCCCATGACCCCCCCACGCCCGATTCCGAAGGCCCTCGTTCGAGGCGACCGGCCTATTTCCTCCTCGGACTCACACTTGTGCTCTGCGTGCTCGTCCCTGCATGCGCAGTTCTCGGTGTCCGCATCCAGGACGGGCGGCACGCGGCCGAGCGAGACGCGCAGGTCCTCGACACGACCCGGACCGTACTGGCCCAGCTTGTGTCGCTGAACCACAATTCCGCCCAGCAAGATCTCGACCGCATCGCCGCCAACGCCACCGGCCAGTTTCGTGACCAGTTCGACTCTGTCGCCGACAGTTTCGCCCAAGTCCTCGGCAACGGACAAGTCGAATCCACCGGGGAGGTCAAAGCCGCTGGCATCGTCGACGCCAATGACGACACGGCGACAGTTCTCGCCGCCGTCACCTCACTGGTCAAGAACTCCGAAGCTCCAGAAGGTCAACCGAGGGTCTACAGGATGAAAGCAACACTGAATCACATCGACAACCAATGGCTGGTCGCAAGTGTGGAGTTCGTCGCATGAGCACCGCAGTACAGGAACAGAGTGTCCCACCCGCACCGGAGTCGGCCGCGAACACCAGCCGGAGCAGGCGCGCGTTTTCTCTCCCCGGCAGCATCGCGCGGCGACTCACCGGCCTGTCGCACACGAAGCTACGCGTCTTGATTACGGCCGTTGCAGTCCTGACCGTCACGGCCGTGGCCACAGGGGCCGTATTGGTCGTGCAATTGCACAACCAGGCCCGTACGCGCACCGCAGCCGCGGAGGCGACTGCGGCCGCACGCGAGAAAATACCCGCGGTGCTCTCCTACGAGTTCGGTTCACTCGACGACGAATTCTCGTCCGCCACCACGAACCTGACCGGCCCGTTTCGCGACGATTTCGCCGAGCTCGCCCGCAACGTGATCGTGCCCGCAGCACGAGCAGACTCGATCGTCACGAAAGCCGAAGTCGTCGAGATATCCGTCGTCGACACCAATTCGGACAAGGTGACCGTGTTGATGTTCCTCAATCAGAACACCACCAGCACCAAACTCCCGGCGCCCCGCCTCGATGGCAGCCGAGTCACGGTCGAAATGACCCCCATCGCAGGTGGCTGGCTGATCTCCGGCATCACACCGGTCTGATCCCCACCACACAGCAAGCATATTCGCAGCAGGAACGAGGAACACATGGGTGTCGAGGTATCCGTCGAGGGACTGACCAAGTCGTTCGGCTCGCAGAGGATCTGGCAGGACGTCACGTTGACGCTGCCGGCTGGTGAGGTCAGTGCGTTGCTCGGGCCGTCGGGTACGGGTAAGTCGGTGTTTCTGAAGTCGCTGATCGGTTTGCTCCGCCCGGAGCAGGGTTCGATCGTGATCGACGGCACCAACATTCTCGAGTGCTCGTCCAAGGAGCTGTACGAGATCCGGAAGCTGTTCGGGGTGCTGTTCCAGGACGGCGCGCTGTTCGGGTCGATGAACCTGTTCGACAACGTGGCGTTCCCACTACGCGAACACACCAAGAAATCCGAATCCGAAGTCCGCAAGATCGTCATGGAAAAGATGGAACTCGTCGGCCTCCTCGGCGCCGAGGACAAACTGCCCGGCGAGATCTCCGGCGGTATGCGCAAGCGTGCGGGCCTGGCCCGGGCCCTGGTACTCGACCCACAGATCATCCTCGTCGACGAGCCGGACTCCGGCCTGGACCCGGTGCGCACCACCTACATCAGCCAGACGTTGATCGACATCAACGCCGAGATCGACGCGACGATCCTGATCGTCTCGCACAACATCAACCTGGCGCGGACGGTGCCGGACAACATCGGCATGTTGTTCCGCCGGCATCTGGTGATGTTCGGTCCGCGGGAGGTGCTGCTCACCAGTGAGGAGCCGGTGGTCAAGCAGTTCCTGGGCGGCACGATGATCGGTCCGATCGGGATGTCGGAGGAGAAGGACGAGGCCACCATGGCGCAGGAGCAGGCGATGGTCGATGCCGGCCACCATGCCGGTGGTGTCGACGACGTCGAGGGCATCGTCCCGCAGATGAAGGCGACGCCGGGGATGCCGTTCCGGCAGGCCGTGGCCCGCCGTCAGGAACGCGTCCGGCACATCATGCACACCCTGCCGGAGAATGCCCAGATCGCCATCCAGGAAAGCCTCGAGCAGACCTCCGGCGGCTGGTTCCACGACGACGTCACCGCTCCGCTGGAAGTAGCAGGCGATGTCCGTTGATCCGTCGACCCTGATCGTCGCCGTGGTCGCGGCGGCCGGTGCGTTCGTCCAGGGCATGGACGCGCCGCCGCAGGTCGAGGATCAGGCAATGCAGATTCTCGAGTCGTACCCGGCGCCGGCCGTCGACCAGCAGGTGTCCGACGTGATCGCGGTACTGCCCGAGCCGGTGCGCGCACCCGCGCAGCAGGCGGTGGACGACGTCACCGCCGCCGCCGTGACGGCACTGAAACCGCACCTGCCGTCCGGCGCCCTGACACCACGGCCGACGCCCGAACCCGAACCGCAGACACCCGCGGAGCCGGTCGTGCCGCGGTCGGTGCCGGAACCGGAGCCACCGGCATCGGTGTTCCTGTCCAGTCCACCCGTCTACGACGACGAGTCCTCGGCAGGCACCAGCACGGTGCTGCAACCGGTTCCGGCCACGTTTCCCCGCGCGTCGCTGGCCCCGGTCGGCGCGATCGCACTGTTCGCCCCCTGGCTGCGCAAGGCCGGAGCGATCTGCGAAGGAATCAAACCCGCGACACTGGCCGCGCTGTATGCGGCCGAGAACGGGTTCCGGTACGGGCCCACCGCGCCGGTGTCCCCGTCCGGCGCGCTCGGACCGGGCCAGTTCATGCCCGGCACCTGGGCGATCTACGGCAAGGACGCCGACGAGGACGGCGCGGCGGACGTGCTCGGAATCGCCGATCCCGTGATGGCGTCCGGAAATCTGCTGTGCGACATGTACGAACAGATCGATGTGTGGAAACAGCAGGGTCGGGTGTCCGGGGACACGCTCGACCTCACCATCGCGGCATACGACGCCGGGTCCGGCGCCGTCCTTCGATCCGGTGGAATGCCCTCCGGCAGCGCGGACTACGAAAACCAGACCAAACCCTATGTGGCGAAGATCCGGGGCAGCGAGTCGTCCTTCGCCGAACTGCTCACGCCGCTCATCGGACTGCCCCTGGCCGACGGCGTCGGCGGCCGGGTGGTCGAATCGGCGATCCGCTACCTCGGCCTGCCCTACGTGTGGGGCGGCGGCAACGTCGACGGTCCGTCGGGTGGGGGCTTCGACTGCTCGGGACTGACGACGTTCGCGGTCCACGTCGCCGCCGGCATCACTCTGCCCCGCACGTCCGAAACCCAGTGGTCCATCGGGCAGGAGATTCCGATGGACCAGGCCCGGCCCGGTGATCTGCTGTTCGGCAACTGGCAGTCCGGGGGTCCCGGGCACGTCGCCATCTACATCGGCAACGGACAGATGATCCACGCCCCCACTACGGGTGACGTCGTGCGCATCGCGGACGTCTTTCCCGAAATGAAGGCCCGCCGCATCCTATGACCACAAAAGAAAAATCCGTCCAATCTCAGCTCGAACATGAACCGCCCGACTTCTGAAGACAGCGAAAACCGATAAGACAGAACCGGCGAAGATCCAGTGAGAAGAACCATGATCCCCGCACGTCGTGACAAACCAGGACGAAATGAATGGCGAGGCCCTTCACGTCCGTCCTCGATGACAGGCGCTCCTCAGATGTAGATCCTCAAGATTACTTTGGCCTTTCTCGCCGCCTTTTCGCTAGTCATTTATTCCGAAAGACAGGTAAGAATCCGACGAACCCCGAGCAAGCCGGATGGTTCGACAGGCCCGGCGAAACAAGGCCGGCTCTAACGTTGTCCCCCAACGGGGCGGATGACGTTGCACCTACTACCGGCGCCCCCGGACGGGCCCGAATCCGCCCAAACAGCAGTTGAGCGAGATCTCGACTCGTATGCGGGGGAATTAGACCTCGCCCGCATGGATTCGATTCGTGAGCCATACGGATTCTGGCGCCGAGGCTGGTCAGGTGGTGCGGTCACGTGATGGTGATGCCGCCATCGACTACGAGGGTTTGTCCGGTGACGTAGCCGGCTGCGTCGCAGGCGAGCCAGACAAGGGTGGCGGCGAGTTCGGTGGCATCGCCGGTGCGCCCGAGCACCGTCCGTGACGCGAGGCTGTCAAGGTAGCCGTCGTGATATTGGTCGGTCATCTCGGAGGCGAAGAAGCCCGGGGCGAGCGCGTTGACACGAATTCCCTTGCGGGTGCCCCATTGTTGGGCGAGGTCTCGGGTCAGACCGATGATTGCGGCTTTGCTGGCGCTGTAGGCGGCCTGGGGCAGACCGGCGGTGGTGAGCCCGAGGACGCTGGAAATGTTGACGATGGAACTGCCGGGTTGCATGACCTTCCCGCACGCCTGGGCGGTCCAGTAGGAGCCGCCCAGGTTGATGTCGATCACCGAGCGGAACTGGTCGGGGGTTTCGCGGGTGGCGGGGTGGGCGCTGGCGACGCCGGCGTTGTTGACGAGAACGTCGACGCGGCCGAACTCTGTCATTGCCGCGTCGACCAGAGCGGCGCACTGATCCGGATCAGCGATGTCGGTAGCCACGGGCAGGGCCCGGCGGCCGGTGGCACGGACAAGTGCGGCGGTGTCGCCGAGTTTGTCGACGCGACGCGCCGCGAGGACGATGTCCGCGCCGGCCTCGGCGAGGGCCTGAGCGAAGGCCACACCGAGACCGGACGAGGCGCCGGTGACGATGGCGACGCGGCCGTCGAGGCGGAATTTGTCGAGCACACTCATGTGTGATGCCTCCTGGGTCAGAACCAGCTGGGGTTCATGTCGAGAGTTGTCCGGTCTCCGCTGGCCAAGAGATCGAGTTGCGGGCCGACCTTGGGTAGCTCGTGGGTGTAAAAGTAGCGGGCGGCCACGCGCTTTCCGTCGTAGAAGTCACCACTCTTACCCTCGGTGGCGATGAGCTGTTCGAGCCACATCCACGCGATGACCGTGTGTCCGAACGCTTCCAAATAGACCGATGAGTTCGCCAACGCGGTCGTCGCGTCACCGGCCGCCCACAAGGCGGCGGTGATGTCGACGATCCGGTTCCAGACGGTGTCGAGGGCGTCGGCGTAACCGGTGGCGTCGCCACCGAGGGACCGAGCCCGCGCGATGGTCGCGGCGATCTTCGATCCGAGTAACCTCAGCCCTGCACCGTCTTGCATGGTGACCTTGCGGCCCAGCAGATCCAGACCCTGGATCCCATGCGTGCCCTCGTGGATCGGATTCAACCGGTTGTCGCGGTAGTACTGTTCGACGTCGTAGTCGCGGGTGTAGCCGTAACCGCCGTGCACCTGGATCGCGAGGCTGTTGGCTTCGAGGCACCACTGCGAGGGCCAGCTCTTCGCGATCGGGGTCAGGACGTCGAGGAGCAACGTTGCCTCGTCGGCGGTTGCTGCATCCTCGGCGGTGTCCTGCTCGTCCACCAACTGTGAGCAGTAGAGGCCGAGCGCGAGAGCGCCTTCGACGTAGGACTTCTGGGCCAGCAGCATGCGGCGGACATCGGCGTGTTCGATGATCGGAACCGGCGGCGCGGACGGATCCTTGGCGCCGAGCGGGCGGCCCTGGGTTCGGATCGTCGCGTAGTCGAGCGACTTCAGGTATCCCACGTAGCCGAGGGCGGTCGCGAGGAAGCCGACACCGATCCGGGCCTCGTTCATCATCTGGAACATATACGACAGGCCCCGGTGTTCCTGCCCCACGAGAAACCCAATAGCGCCGGACTGTCCTGCCGGGTAATGTTTTCCGTCCCCGAACGCGAGCAGGGTGTTGGTGGTGCCGCGGTTGCCCATCTTGTGGTTGAGGCCCACCAAGGTGACGTCGTTGCGTTCGCCGACCGCGCCGTCGGCGCCGGGAAGGTATTTCGGGACGATGAACAGCGAGATGCCCTTGACACCCGGGCCGCCACCCGGTGTCTTGGCCAGCACCAGGTGCACAATGTTCTCGGTGAGTTCGTGGTCGCCTCCGGAGATCCACATCTTGGTTCCGGTGACCCGGTAGCTGCCGTCTTCCTGCGGTACCGCGCGGGTGGTGATGTCCGCGAGCGAGGATCCGGCCTGCGGCTCGGACAGGCACATGGTGCCGAACCAGCGGCCCTCGAGCATCGGACGGACGTACGCGTCGATCTGCTGTTCGGTGCCGTAGGCCGCGATGAGGTTGGCATTGGCGATCGTGAGGAACGGATAGGACGAGGTGCTGGCGTTGGCGGCCTGGAACCAGGCCATCGCCGCCCGCGCCACCGTGGTGGGCAGCTGCATTCCGCCGACGCTCTCGTCGAATGATCCGGCGATCAAACCGGCCGCCGCGTAGGCGTCGAGCGCCGTCTTGACCTCCGGGATCATCTCGACGGTGCCGTCCGGGCGCATGGTCGGCTCGTGCGCGTCGGCCGTCTTGTTGTGGGGGGCGAAGTGCTTGTGCGCGAGGTCCGCGCTGAGGTCGAGCACCGCGTCGAAGGTGTCCTTCGAGTGTTCGGCGAAGCGTTTGCGGGTGGTCAACGAGGCGACGTCGAGCCATTCGTAGAGCAGGAAATCGAGATCGCGGCGAGAAAGTACATCAGTCATGAGAATCGGTTCCGTTCAAAGGTGGGCTCGCTCAGATGGAGAGTCCGCCGTCGACCGGGAGGACGACGCCGGTGACGTAGCCGGCTTCCTCGGACGCGAGGAAGGCGATGGCGTCGGCCATCTCGGCGGGGTCGGCGAAGCGGGGGATGGGCCCGGTGACCTCGGCGATCTTCTCCTTCGGAATGGAGGCGGTCATCCGGGTCGCGGCGTTCGGGGAGATCGCGTTGACGGTGACCCCGAAAGCAGCGAGCTCTTTCGCGGCGGTCTTGGTGAATCCGATGATCCCGGCCTTGGCGGTGGCGTAGTTGGCCTGCCCGCGGTTGCCGTGCAGTCCGGTGTAGGAGGTGATGTTGACGACCCGCCCGAATTCCTGCTTCCGGAAGTGCGGCACACAGGCCCGGGTGAACCGAAAGGTGCCGCCCGCGTGGACATTGAGGACCTGGTCCCAGTCCTCGTCGGTCAGCTTCCACAGCACCTTGTCGCGCAGGATCCCGGCGTTGTTGATCAGAATGTCCACCCGCCCGGTCTCGGCGATCACGGTAGAGACAACGTTCTCGACGTCACCGGTGTCGCTGACGTCGGCGGGGATGCCGATGGCGCCGACCTCGCGGGCGGCCTTGTCGAGTTCGTCCTTGTCGAAGTCCACCATGAACACGGTCGCCTTGGCCTCGGCGAAGTGGCGGGCCAGGGCCTGGCCGATGCCGCGGGCGGCGCCGGTGACGATGACCGATTTGCCGGTGAAGTCGTAGGTGATGTTGCCCATCGTGTTTCCTGTCTTTCTTCTCAGCTGAGACGTTCGAGGACCATGGCCATGCCCTGTCCGCCTCCGACGCACATGGTTTCGAGGCCGAACTGCTTGTCGTGGGTGGTCAGGTTGTTGAGCAGGGTCGCGGTGATGCGGGCACCGGTCATGCCGAACGGGTGACCGAGGGCGATCGCGCCACCGGACACGTTCAGCTTGTCCTCGTCGATGTTCAACTCCCGCGCCGACCCGATCACCTGCACCGCGAACGCCTCATTGATCTCGAACAGGTCGATGTCGGAGATGCCCAGTCCCGCGATCGCGAGGGCACGCTTGGACGCCTCGATCGGGCCGAGACCCATGATCTCCGGCGACAAACCGGACACCCCGGTGGACACGATCCGGGCCAGCGGGGGCAGCCCCAACTCCTTGGCCTTGGTGTCGGACATGATCACCAGAGCGGCGGCGCCGTCGTTGAGCGGGCACGCGTTGCCGGCGGTCACGGTCCCATCCGGGCGGAACACGGGCCCCAGCTGGCTCACGGCCTCATAGGTGGTGCCGGCGCGGGGACCGTCGTCGGTGGACATGACAGTGCCGTCGGGCAGGGTCACCGGGGTGATCTCCCGCTCGAAGAAACCACTGTTGATGGCGGCCTCCGCCCGGTTCTGCGAGCGCACCGCCCACCGGTCCTGCTCCTCGCGGGTGATGCCGGTGATCTGCGCGACGTTCTCGGCGGTCTGGCCCATCGCGATGTAGGTGTCGGGGACCAGGCCCTCCTCACGCGGGTCGACCCACTGCTGCCCGCCCTGGGCGAGCTTCTCGGTGCGGGTCTGCGCGTCGGCGTACAGCGGGTTCTGGGTGTCGGGCAGTGAGTCGGAGTTGCCCGCGGTGAACCGGGAGACGGTCTCGACGCCGGCGGAGATGAACACGTCGCCCTCACCGGCCTTGATCGCGTGCAGTGCCATGCGGGTGGTCTGCAGCGACGACGAACAGTAGCGGGTGATGGTGGTGCCGGGGATGAAGTCGTAGCCGAGCTGAACGGCGACGTTGCGGCCCATGTTGAAACCCTGCTCGCCGCCGGGCAGGCCGCAGCCCAGGATCAGGTCGTTGATGTCGGTGGGGTCGAGCGCGGGCACCTTGTCGAGTGCCGCCTGGACCATCTGCGCGGCGAGGTCGTCGGGGCGCATGCCCTTGAGCGATCCCTTCATGGCGCGACCGATCGGGGAACGGGCAATGGAAACAATGACAGCCTCGGGCATGAGGAACTCCTACCGATTGATGTGGGAGGGACGGCCGTCGATGCAGACCTGCAGCCCTCGATCCTAAGCAAATGCTTATTTTCTATGCGCTTGCATATACTGGCGGTGTCGGAGGAGACCTGTCAACCCCCGCAAACCGAGAGGCACAGTGCGATGGACGCACCGATACCCACCGTTGTCACGGGGCGGAGTACCTCGAAAGCCGCTGCGCGGATACGCGCCGCGGCCATCGAGGTGTTCGCCGTCAAGGGGTACGGCGCCACCACTACCCGGGAGATCGCCGCCAGCCTCGACATGAGCCCGGGGGCGGTCTATCCGCATTACAAAACCAAGGAGTCGTTGCTGTTCGCCATCAGTCTGGAAGGCCACCGGGCCGCGTTGGAGGTCGTGAGGCAGGCGGATGCGGATACCGATTCAGCGACTGCCAGGTTGGGTTTCACCGTCGCCGCGTATGTAAGGTGGCACGCTGAGAATCATGCTCTCGCGAGAGTCGTGCAATATGAACTGAGATCACTCACGCCTGAACATTTCAAAGAGGTTGTCGACGTCAGACGTGCAACCTCCGGTGTATTCGCTAATATCATCGGCGCCGGCGAGTTGAGCGGTGAATTTCATGCAATCGACAAAGACGCTGCGGTTCTCGCGATTACTTCGCTTGGCGTGGATGTCAGCCGTTGGTTTCCCTCCAACACGCACCCTGATGCGAGCATGCTTGCTCAGCGTTACGCAGAGCTGTCCTTCCGCATTGTGGGCGCAACTGCCTGGGGGGAAAATCGAAATGTAGCGTGTTGCGATGGTTGCCGAAATGGGAAAAGCACCTGAAACGATGCGCATTTGCAATTAGCAATCCGACTCCAGGAATACGCTTGTTGACTATCGACCGTCCGTCTAAGACGTTACGGTCTCATCTTAGGGCAGGCGAAGAATTGGGCCAAGCATCTAAGAATGCCGAGCAAGATGCCATGTTCTAGCGGACTTCCGTCAACACCCGATTCGCTCGGTGGCATTAAGGTATTGCATTCTCTGCACGCCATGGAAAAACATACCATCGCAGTGGTCGAGGGTTTCGCTATCGGCATCGGCGCCACGATGTTAATGCACTGTGATCTAGTATTCGCTGGACGCTCAGCAACCTTCCCATGCCATTTGTCAAATTGGGTCTCAGTCCAGAGAGTGCCTCTACCTTCACGCTACTTCGTATCGCAGGCGACAAACTAGCATCGAAGCATTGCTTCTTGCCGAATACTTCGATTCTTATAAAGCGAAGCAAGCCGGACTGATCAACGACGCGGCGGGGACGCCGACCAGAGGAGAGCCGCCGGACTCGCAGAAGAAGAAGAAGAAGCCGCCCGCATGCGCGCCGACCTCGACCAAGCCCGGCACCCGGCAGATGCGGTCACCGGCAAGGGGCAGCCATCCCAAGGCACCCAAGGGCCGAAGCAGACATGGCAAATCTACGGAGCCATCCGTGATTGCCGAGTTGCACGCTCGACGGGCGTTCTCGGAATGAGCAGCAGTACTGGGTACATCTCCGCACGACAAATCTCATCGAATCTACCTTTGCGAGAGTGCGTTTGCGGACCAGGGGGCCGGGGGCGTGGGCGGTCGAAATCACCCCGGAACTGTCAAACCGGACACCCGAAGACCGAAGTCGCCTGACGACTCCCGATCCACAGGATTTGACGATTCCTCCAGGGCCCGACCTTCTCGTTCAGACAATTCGGCCAGTCCCGCTCGTGATAGAACGTGGCGGATCTGTACATCCACACGGCGCCCCCGTCCCTTCGAGTCTATGCTCCAGAACTTTACCTTCTAGTGAACCGCAACAGTTTACGGAAGGACACTCGATGCCTTGTGAGCTTGTCGGATTCTGCCCTGACGACATGGCCTTGCCGGGGTGGTTCTATCCAGCGGCGAGCGCGCTGTTTCGCGGCGTCCGGGCCGTGGCTCCCGGCGTGTCCGCCGTCGTCGCAGACGTGCACCTAGACGACCAGGCTGGAACCCGTTCCCGCGCAACGGCTGAATGTCACCGCAGTTGCAGCCCGCGCGATCGATTGCCGCGGCAGGACATCGCCCCATTGTCCGAGGTCCAGACCACAGCCACGCGGTCACGCATGTCACCGGGCGCAACAACGTGGATGCCGCCCGTGGTCGGCGTCTGGGTCTCCAAGCCACGGCGTCGGCAGATGAGACGGGCGGGGGATATCTCGCTCGACCTCGAATGGGTCGCATCCGTCTCCAGGCCTCGAGCGCCGGCTACCCCCCGGTCGTCATAGAACAAGCCCTTCCTTGCGGCGCAATCACCCACACACCCGACAGCAAACGGAGAAGTGTCATGACAATCGTCCTGGTCCACGGAAATCCAGAAACCGACGTCATTTGGCGACCCATGCTCCGAGAGCTGGGACACGATGATGTCATCTGCCTCTCTCCCCCCGGGTACGGGGCGCCCGTACCGGACCGGTTCGGTGCCAGCTGGATCGAATACCGTGACTGGTTGATCAGCGAGCTGGAAGCGATCGGCCATCCAGTGCACCTCGTGGGACACGACTGGGGTGGAGTCCACGTCATGAATACGGCGATGAGCCGGCCAGACCTATTGCTATCCTGGACCATCGACGTCATGGGCGGGTTCGACCCCGAATATGTCTGGCACGACTTGGCGCAGGAATGGCGCACCATCGACAGCGGCGAGGCAGCCACCAAGGCGTTCCTCGGCGAGACGGTTGAAGACCGAATCCAGACCAACCTGTCCTTGGGGATCCCGGAACAGACTGCCAAGGAGCTGGCGGTAGGGCAGGACCAGACCATGATGCGATGCCTTCTCGCCCTCTACCGGTCGGCACCCGAACCGATCCTGAAGCACATGGCAGCGCACCTCGCAGACGCGTCGGCAGTGCCGGGCCTCGTTGTCATCGCCACCGAAGACAACTTCGTCGGAAACGTCGAGATGCGGCGTCGCGCGGCTGTGCGCACGGGCGCAACGGTGGTCGAACTTCCTCTGCAGCACTGGTGGATGCTCCAGGATCCGAAGCTCGCAGCCAAGACACTCACGAACTTCTGGAGCTCTGTACCGGTGGCCGACGCGCACGTATAGGCACCAAACGGCGACACCCGTCCGCCACGTCGTTGCCTTCGGTCAGCGATCGCTTTGCAATCCACATGACGCGAGCGCTTCGGAGCCACCGCCCGACTCGGACGCGTTAGTTCCACAATCCACGGAAAGGCACCACGATGCGTGCACTGCAGATAACGAAGGACGAAGCCGGACAACGCGCCGAGCTGACGCAGATCCCCGACAACGAACTCGGCGAAGGAGATGTCACCATCGCCATCGAGTACTCGACAGTGAACTTCAAGGATGGCCTCGGCATCACTGGTGCCGCTCCTGTCATTGAGCGGTTCCCGATCGTCGCCGGCATCGACCTGGCGGGCACCGTCGAGGAAGCAACTGCCGAATCGGGGTTCGTCGCCGGCGACAAGGTCACCGTCAACGGATGGGGGCTCGCCGTGCACCACAACGGGGGGCTCGCGACGCGGGCCCGAGTGCCCGCAGGCTGGGTGACGAGGCTTCCGGGGCGATTCACGACCTGGGATGCGATGGCAATCGGGACGGCCGGCTACACCGCTGCGCTCTCCGTCCTGGCGCTTCGACGTCATGACGTGCTTCCAGCCGACGGCCCGGTGATCGTGACAGGGGCCGCAGGAGGCGTGGGCTCAGTTGCCATTGCGCTGCTCTCAACCCTCGGCTACGAGGTTCACGCGTCGACCGGGCGCCGGTCCGAAGACTCCTACCTCCTTGACTTGGGGGCGTCCACCGTGATTGATCGGGCTGACCTGTCCAGCCCCGCCAAAGGCTTGCTCGGCGCCGAACGGTGGGCCGGCGCGGTCGACACCGTAGGCAGCCACACCCTGGTGAACGTTCTTCGCCAGATTCACTACGGAGGTGCTGTTGCCAACTGCGGACTGGCGCAAGGATTCGACCTACCGGGCTCAGTCATTCCTTTCATCCAACGAAGCGTGACGCTAATCGGGATCGACTCTGTCCACGCCCCGACGCGCAGCCGCACTCACGCCTGGGACCTACTCGCTGAGCATCTGGACGCTGGCCTCTTGAAGGAGATGACCACCACCGTTCCCCTGGACCAGGCGGTCGCAGTGGCCAAGCGCGTCCTCGACGGAGCGGTACGCGGGCGCACCGTAGTCGACGTCAAGGCCTGACGCATCACACGTGGCCTGACGGATGTTGGCCGGCCTTGCTCGGCCGGTCAACAATCCGTCGGGTCATCGCGGCCGGTCGTTCGAAGCATCAGCTCGCGCGGGGTCCGGATCGGTACGTCTAAAAAGGGAGCCGGCGTTGGCCTCGGGACGTCGCCGAGATATAAACGGCCAGCGGTGCAGCGGTCGTTCGCGCCACAGGTGCGGCAACTCCTGGCAGCATGCCGGAGATGCCTGCCACGGTGGTCGCTGAGTGGGTCGGTCGCCGTGGTTTCGGGACGATGCGTCGCAGCAGCAGTTCGGCGAGATCCCGCGTCGAACGCCTGACCCTTACCCAAGATCAGCCCCGGTCTATTCGACCGACTCGATGCCGATCGGCCATCGATGCTGCCCTGCCGCCAGTCACAGGCGGTCGGTGAGTCAACCGGTCCGGCTGGGACGCCGCTACCACCTCCAAGTCGGCAGCGGCAGCTGCTCCGTCGACCCGACGGTGATCAGCCGCTTCGTCGACCCGACGGTGATCAGCCGCTTCGTCGACGTGATCGCAAATATATCCCCGCACCGAAGCTCGTCACTCACGTTGCTGCGGCGTTAGATGCTGCGCGAGCACTGCAAAGCGAGCCCGACGTCGATGGTTTCGTCGCCGAGCGAACGGCAGACCGCGGATGGCGGACGTGTACTCGGAGTGGGCGCAAGCGTCCCTTCAATGGTGTGTCCCACGTCACTACCTTCTTCAACAAGCGTACGGATGTCGGAAGGATCTTTAATGCCACGTGAGGATATTGAATTCTCAGCGGACAATGTCACTTTGCGCGGATGGTTCTATCCCGCAGAAGGGGCCGATTCCAAGGGCCCACTGGTGGTGATGGTGCATGGTCTGTCCGCCGTCAAGGAGATGTATCTCGACGACTACGCCGAGTTGTTTTCCCGAGCGGGACTGAATGTTCTGGTGTACGACCACCGAAACTTCGGCGCAAGCGACGGCGTTCCGCGCCAGCACATCGATTCGATCACCCAGGCCCGCGACCTTCGCCACGCCATCACGTATGCGACTGGCCGCGAGGACGTCGACCCCGGCCGTGTCGGCATCTGGGGATCCAGCCATGGCGGCGGCCTCGTGCTGAGCGTGGCCGCGGTCGATCGCCGGGTGCGAGCCGTTGTCGCTCAGGTCCCCTTCATCAGCGGGTCCGGCCAGATGACGCGGCTCGTTCGCCCCGACTTTCTGCCAACGGTGCGCGCCCAGCTGGACGGCGAACGACGCAACCTCTACCACGGCGGGGAGCCCACGCTCATGCCGGCCGTCGACGCCGATCCGCTGGCTCCCGCGCTGATGTCCAGCACCGAATCCTGGGAGTTCTTCACTAAAACCGCGCAGGACAGGGCTCCGTCTTGGCGGAACGAGGTGACCCTCGGTTCCCTCGAGCGGATCGTCGAGTTCGAGCCCGGCGATGGAATCCACCGAATCTCACCGACCCCACTACTGATGATTGTGGCTGACCAAGACATCAGTGCATACGCAGAACTTGCCTTCGAGGCCTACGAACGGGCCCTGCAGCCCAAACAGTTGGTCGTGCTGCCATGTGGTCACTTCGATGTCTACACGGGTGCCGCATTCGAGGCGTCGTCAAAGACTGCGTGCGAACACTTTCTACGCGTCCTGGCGTAGAAACCCACACCGAAGCAATCGCTGACGCGGCACAAGGCCCGCCGCACCAATCCAATGAGGAGGAACCGCCATGCCGTACTGGGAGATCTTCACCCCCGAGAACGCCTTCACCCCCGAGGACAAGGAGCAGCTGTCCGAGGCAATCACTTCGATCTATGTGAACATCGTCGACGTCCCTAAGTTCTATGTCGTTGTCCTCTTCAAGGACATGCCGGCCGACACCATGTACGTCGGCGGCAAGGCGAACGACAACTTCGTTCGGATTCGAGTCGATCACATCGCCCGGAACGGCGGCACCGCGGAGGAACGCGCGGGGTTCATGAGCGTCATCGAGGCCAAGCTTGCACCCTTCGTCAAGGACCGCGGCCACGACTGGGAGATCCACATCGACGAGACGCCCTTGGATCTCTGGCGCACGCAGGGCCTCATTCCGCCACCGGCATTTTCCGACATGGAGAAGCTCTGGGCCAAGGAGAACCGGCCCGTCCCGTACGAGCTCTCCGCATCGTGATCGACGATCCCGGGGCACGCCGGCTGTGTGCCCTGGGACCTTGTCAGACCGGGGTCTCCTACCGCCGGTCGCACCGATGGGCGCAACACCGCGAACTACTCGCAGATCACCGAACCACCACGAGGAGAGGATCACAGACATGACCGAGACGACAGCTCCGCCCGGGACCGACGTCGTCCTCACGCAGCGGCGGGGAGGTGTCTTGATCCTCACGCTGAATCGTCCCGACCGGTTCAATGCCTGGAATGAGGCGTTGGAGAAGCGCTACTTCGCGCTGCTCGACGAAGCTGAGTCGGATCCGGAGGTGCGTGCGGTCGTGGTGACCGGAGCCGGTCGCGGGTTTTGTGCCGGTGCTGACATGGACGACCTGGAGGGGCTCGTGGAGAGCGGTGACTTCGGTGCGATGGTGCGGCGTGATCCCCCGCGCCACCGACCGCTGCTGTTCGGCAAGCCGCTTGTCGCTGCGATCAACGGCGCAGCCGCCGGCCTTGGCCTCATCGAGGCGTTGTACTGCGACGTTCGGTTCTCCACCCCGAAGGCAAAGTTCACCGCCGCCTTCTCCCGCCTCGGCCTCATCGGCGAGTACGGCGTCGCCTGGTTGTTGCCGCGCCTGGTGGGCCGAAGTCGCGCCCTGGACATCCTGCTCTCATCCCGGGTGATCCTCGGCGAAGAGGCTCTTCAGCTGGGGCTGGTCGACCGGATCGTCGCGCCCGAGATGCTGCTCGACGCGGCGGTCGCCTACGCCGAGGAGCTGGCCGACAACTGCTCTCCGGCCGCGATGCGGACGATCAAGCGGCAACTGCTCCAGGCCAACGACAGCACGTTCGCGGAGGCCATCGAGGAGGGCGACCAACTGATGCTCGAGGCGCTCAACGCCCCAGACTTCAGAGAGGGGCTTGACAGCTATCTCGAGGGTCGGCCACCAACTTTCTCCGGCCTCGCCATCTCCTGATAGCGGCCAAGGTGGGCATCCCAGGTCTGGGGATGCCCACCATGGATCCGCGCTGGTAGGGAAGTGGCCGCGCTGGTAGGGAAGTGGCCTGCTCACCGGCGACCGTTCTTCAGCGAAGGCGTGCGGCCTCCTCGCATTCTCGGTGTTCGCACCGGCCTGCACATTGCGGAAGGCCCGGCCGCGCTCTCGATGCGGTCCACCCCGGTCTCGTTCGCTGACCAAGTGCCCCCGCCAAAGACTTGCGGCGTCCATAGCGGAAGTCCTTCACGAGTCGCTCGCTCTTCTCGACGCCGCGGCGTAGCCGATGATTCAGCTCGCCGAACGCGAGAGCTACCAGGAAGGTCTGGCCTTCCGTGCGCGAGGCCGCCCGTGCGCCGAGACCGCACGCCGCCATCCATGACGACGACTTCTGCTGGCGGACAGGGTCGAGTGCGTCACTACCAGGCCGGAATGAGAGCGCAAGGTTGCCTGGCCTGCCCATCGGTGCTCCCGTGCGGCCGCCTGATGACGTAACTCGTTGCGCGCCAACGCACTCTTGTGCACCTCGTCGGGGTCCGCTCGGCGAGCCGCAGCGTGCGGATCTGCACGTAGGCGCTGGAGCGGAAAATCCCGTGACAGGCCCGCGGCGCCGTGCACATGGATCGCCTTTGTCCAGGATCCACTGCACCGTGCTTGGGGCGGCGATCTTGATCGCCTGGATCTCCGTGTGGGTTCCCGTGTTTGCCGCCGGTGTCCATGAGCAGCAGCCGTAGCTACTCGATGCGGACGCGCGACTCCGCTATCCACTGCCGCACGACCCCCTGCACTGTGACCTGCTTTCCCGAACGCCACACGGAATCGGCGCGTTCACACATGAGCTCATCGCGCGCCCGGCCACACCGATCGAGCGCATGCAGTGGTGATCCGGCCGGGACCCAGTCGGGCCTGCGCAATGGCGGAACCCCGGCCATCGTCCCCGATCAGGTTGCTCGTGGGCACGCCGACGTCGTGGAACTCCAGCTCGGCGTGCCCGCCGTGCTCATTGTGTCGCACCTAAACGCAGTCATGCCGCGCTTAATCTCCAGGCCGGGGTGTCGCGCGGCACCAGGATCTTCGACTGCTGCCGGTGCCGATCCTCGCCGGGGTCGGTCTTTCCCAAGACGATGAGGATCCGGGCGTTGTGGTTCATCGCTGCGGTGATCCACCACTTGCGACCGTTCGCCACGTACTCGTCGCCGTCGCGCTCGATCAGCGTGGGACGTTGGTGGCGCCGGAGGAAGCGACGTCCGGCGCCGTCAGGCGAACGCCGATCGGATCTCCGCGTCGGCGCCGAACATCGCCGGCACCTCCGTATCGCCCGTGTCTGGTGCGGCGCAGCTGAGCGCTGGTGGCGCGAGTGGATCGACCGCTCGGTGAACTCGGCAAGTGACGCATACTGCAGGTTGGACAGGCCCGCGCCGTGCTAGGCGGGGAGGAAAAGATTCCACAGACCGCGTCAAAGGTGAACTCCATCAGCACCGCCCTTGATTGACACGAGGCCGGTATCGAGGAGCGTAGGGACGACCTCGTCCAACCGCTCGAAACACGACACACGGTCTGGCCGCGCAGTACGTGCAAGTCCCGGTCCGGTATGCCCTCGAGGATTACCGTTAGTTTGAAGGCCGCGAGTCCCACGTAGAAGCCGAAGTCGGAGAAGTCCCGGAAGCTGCGGTCGGCGTACCGCGCCAGCAACTCGTCCTCGGTGAAGAAGCCGGGCGCGGTAAATGCGTCGGCGAGGACGTCGCCGCCAGTGCACCGAGCCAGCAGTAGAGCACGAGCAGCGCGACGTCGGTCAGCAGGTCGCGAGCGTGGCCATCTCCCAGTCGATGACCGCGAACCAGCTGGTCGCGGTCGTCCGTGAGCACGTTGTCGGAGCCTGTAGTCGCCGTGCACGATGCCCGCCGCCGACGGCACCGGCGGTGACATGGCAAGTCGGTCGGGAGCGGCTCCTGCGCCGCGGACAGGTCGCGGCCAATCGACGCGTCGAACTACTTCTTCTAACGCCGGATCTGGCCTCCGAGGAAGCCCTCGCGGCGACCGAAGTCGGTGAGGCCCACACCGCGGCCGGGTCGACGCCGTCGATGACTTCGTAGGTGAGGTTCCACTTGGCTCCAGCGACTAGGGTCGCGGAAAGCTCGGCGTCCCTGGCCGACTGGACGCCCTCGGCGAATCAGTCACCGAAACGGGCGAGGTCGAGACCGGGCGGTGCCGTTTCCGCCCAGGGAGCAGACTGTTCCCTATTCCCCGATCACGCGACCAGGACGCTCAGCGTCTCGGCGACGCAGACCGGCTTGTCGCCGCCCTCTCGCTCGACCGTCACGCGGGTGGTCAACTGGTGTCCCGCCGGCGTCTCGAGGATCTTGACGAGCTCCACGCCCGCGCGAAGCCGGGACCCAACGGGCACGGCGGAGGGGAACCGAACCTTGTTGGTGCCGTAGTTCACGCCCATCCGTAGCCCCTCCACCGTGTAGACCTGCCAGACCAGCATGGGAACGAGCGACAAGGTCAGGTAGCCGTGGGCGATGGTCGTCCCGAACGGACCTCCCTTCGCCCGCTCCGGGTCGACGTGGATCCACTGGTGGTCGCCCGTGGCCTCGGCGAACCGGGCGATCTGCTCTTGAGTGACGGTATGCCAGTCAGAGAAGCCGACATGGGTGCCGACCGACTTCTCCAGCTGCTCGATGCCGTGAAAGACCTTCACTGCGTACTCCTCGCGTGTTTCGGGGTTGACCGTCGGCTCAGCTCTGTGGACCGCCGGCGACGTACAGGACTTGGCCGGAAGTGAACGCGGCACCCTCGCTGACGAAGAAGGACACGGCCGGGGGCGACCGCGTTCACGGACACCCCGAATCTGCCGAGCTCGATGGCGAGCGTCTTCGTGAACCCTGCAGGCCGCCTTCGCCGCCGCGTAGTTCGCCTGGACGCGATAGGCGAGCGCCGAGGTGCTCGACAGGTTGACGATCGGGCCCCATCAAGTGTTCGTCATGTGTCCCTGTACCTCGCGAGACATCAGGAACGAGCCACGCAGGTGTACGCCTGGCCCCGCGTGATGGAGTCACGGTTCGATGTCTGCCGCGGTCGTACCTGACTCGCGGAACTGGATCGCACTCATGGCCGAGAACTGCAGGGTCCAGAGATTTCCGTGGCGGGGGTACTTCGCCGACATGATGCGGACCAAGTCCTCCGCATCGGCCGCAACATCGTAGGCAGCCGCGAAGTCCTCGATGTAGGCACGTGTTTCGGCGATCATGGCATCGACGGCGTGGTCGTCGCCGTCAGGCCTGCGGTGGCCGGCGACGATCACCTTGGGTGCCAGCTTCTCCACCAGGTCCACGGTCTCGAGCCAGTCTTGCCATTCCTTGGGCGTCGACAGGCCGAGCATTGGGTGGATCTCGTTGTAGATGGAGTCACCGGCAACGACGACATCGATCTCCGGAACGTGCACGATTGTCGTGGGATGGATGTCGGCCTGCTTCACCTCGACGATGTTGAGAGGCGAGCCGTCAACATAGAGCGTCCGGTCGTTGATCGGCTCAGGGAGCGCCTCTCCCACCACGCAGGCGTCACCGAACATCATCGCCCACTGCTGTCGTTGTACTTCCATGGATTCCTTCATGGCCTCGACCACGTGGGGCAGCGCAACACACTTCGCGTCCGGGAACCGCTCCTTGAGGGGACCGATACCCAAGTAGTGATCGGCGTGGGCGTGCGTCACGTAGATCGTCGTGAGTGTCTTCCCGGTACGCTCGATCAGGTCGCCCAGGTCCCGGACATCATCCCTGAGATACTGCGCATCGACGAGCACAGCTTCGGTCGGACCGGTGATCAACGTCGCAGTGGTCGGCGAGAACGTCCCGCGGGGAATTTCAGGCCAGTCGCCCGCGGGGATCTTGGGCCAGCGACCGACGTACACGGTCGCTCGGATCGGCGGGGCGGCTGCGGCGGGCGGGCGGATGTCGGTATCCATGAAGTACCTCCAGAATGGGAGTGATTGGTCAGTGGCAGCGGGGTGGGTCTCCGACCCACCGCAGTTAGATCAACGGTATGAGCGCGCCGTTTCCGGGACATAGGTTGGCCATGCCGGACACCGGTACACAGCCGCCACGATTCGCTCGGCGTGACGAACCGGCGCCATGGCCAGTAGGTCGTCTCCCTTGGTCATGCGCCATGCACCGGTGAGTTCGCAGCACGGGTGGCTGCGTAGCGGGCGAAGGTTTCCAGAAGGGACGGGTCGTCGATCGATCGTGCTTCGGCGACCGCGGCGACGTCGTTTCCTTGCAGGATGCGCTTGACCGGGACTTCGAGCTTCTTGCCCGTTCGGGTGTGCGGGATCGCCCTGACGACGATCACGTCGTCTGGCACGACTCGGGGCGAGACCGCCTCGCGGATCCGCCCGACAATGCGCTCGCGAAGCGCGTCATCGAGCTCGGCGTGATCGGACAGTGCGACGAACAGCGGCATCCAGTACTCACCGTTCTGCTGCTCCGCCCCGATGACGAGAGCTTCCTCTACCTCCGCAAGTTCTTCGACGACGCGATAGATGTCGGCGGTACCGAACCGGATCCCGTTACGGTTCAGCGTGGAATCAGACCGTCCGTGGACGATCACGGTGTTTCGTTCGGTGATGGTGACCCAGTCACCATGCCGCCAGACCCCGGGGTAGCTCTCGAAATAGGTCTCTCGGTAGCGGGCCCCGTCGCGGTCGTTCCAGAATCTGGTCGGCATGGACGGCATCGGTTGTGTCACCACCAACTCGCCCACGGCATCGCGCAGGCTTCGGCCGTCGGCGTCCCACGAGTCAAGGGCCACGCCCAGGTATGGGGCCGAGATCTCGCCTGCCCGCACCGGCAGGATCGGCACGAAGCCCGCGAACCCGCTGGCGACATCGGTCCCCCCTGTCACCGAGGCGAGCGGCACATCGCGGCCGACGTGATCGGCAATCCAGAAGTGCAACTCGGGAGGTACCACGGATCCGGTGGCCCCGAGGGTCCTCAGTCGACGCAGATCGTGGTCGGTGCCGGGCGACCGGCCCGCTCGGGCGCAGGCCTGGAGGTAAGCCGGGCTCGTGCCCAGCACGGTGACCTCGTGCCGGGCTGCGAGCGCCCACAGCGCGTCGTCGGTCGGGTACGACGGACTTCCGTCGTAGCAGACGATCGTCGCGCCGACGAGGAGGCCGCTCACGAGGGAGTTCCAGACCATCCAGCTCGGCGAGGTGTACCACAGGTACGTGTCGGAAGTCCCTAGGTCGAGATGGAGGGCCAGGGCTTTGAGGTGCTCGAGCACGACTCCACCGTGGCCGTGAACAAACCCCTTCGGCTTCCCGGTCGTACCCGAGGAGAACAGCACCCAGAGGGGGTGGTCGAACCGCACGTGCGCGGGAGTCATGGCCAGCCCACCCCCTGTGACTGCCTCCACCCAGGGCGTGGTGCCTGCGGGAACACTCGTACCAGAGTGAAGTCGATCGACGACGAGCACCTCACGCAGCGTCGGCATCCCGGCCTGCAGGGCCGGCAGGGCCGCGAGGCGGTCGACCTCGCGTCCGCCGAAGCGGTAGCCGTCGGCCGTGACGAGGACCACCGGTGCGAGCTGTCCGAGGCGGTCGACAACCGCCTCGGGTTGATAGTCCTGTCCGCAGCACGACCAGGTCGCTCCAACGCTCGCGGTGGCGAGGAAGGCGATGACCGCCTCGGCAACGTTGGGGAGGTATCCGACCACACAGTCACCCTCTCCCACGCCCCGGTCGCGCAGCCAGCTCGAAAGCGCGGACACCTGGCGGGCGAGTTCGGTCCAGGAAACCGTCCGCGGCCCGGGCCCGCCAGGTTCGGAATCGTCGATGATCGCTGGGCGGGATGACTTGGCGTGGCTCAGCACCGTGTCGACATAATTTAGCCGCGAGCCGGGAAACCATTGGGCAAGGGGCATCTCCCGTGTTGCCAGCACCGGGCCAACACCGGTCGTGCGCACTCCGAAGTAGTCCTTCATGGACGCCCAGAACTCCTCCAGGCTGGTCACTGACCATTCCCACAAGGATTGGTAGGAGGTGGCCTCGAATCGGCCGGTCGCCTGGAGCCAGTCGATGAAGTCACTGATCCGGGCACTGGCGATTCGTTCTGCCGAGGGCGACCAGGCGATGTCCCCGGGTGCGCTCGCACCCACCTCCACGATCGCGTCCGTTCCGAAATTCACACTGAACAATTCTTCCAGGCCTGGTCACTCAAAGGATGAAAACGCTGCGAAGCAGACGCATAGGACGCAGATGACGCATCGAGGACCCCTCCGTCAAGTGCCCTTGGCAGGCAGAGCGGCCATCAGCAGCCGTGGCTCTGCCGATACTCGGTCGGCGAGACCCCGAAGCAACGGCGGAACTCCCGGCCGAGGTGGCTGGGGTCGTAGAAGCACCACCGGTGAGCGATCTTTGCGATTGTCATGTTGGTGTGTACGAGCTCCTCGCGGACCGCGGCCAGCCGCCGAGAACGCACGACCGCGGTCATGGTGTCCCCGGTCAGCGAGAAGGCCCGGTGGATGGTTCGTGCCGAGACGCTGTGGGCGGCCGCAAGGTCCTCGATGTGGATCGGACCGCAACGAAGATTGCGGGTGATCCAGTCATCTATCTGCGCGCGCAAAGCAGCCAAATCCGATTTTTCTTTAACATGGCCACTCTGTACACGGATGACGCCGGCAGTCAGCGTCACCAGCGCCCCGCGGGTTGCCTCGACCTCTGAGGTATTCATGCCTGGCACCCGGCTCCACGCCTCGTCAAGGACCCTGAGCAGGACACCAGCCAACGGTCGGCCCTGCTCGACCACGAGGCAGGCAGGGATGTTGGCATCGCAACCGGCTGCCACCAGCACTGCCCGCGGCAGCGCTAGTGTGCGTTTCCTGAAGCGCTCCCGCACCGAGACGCCGTCGCGGTCGGTCGCCAGGCCCACCATCGCGTTCACCACCGGGGCATCTGTGCCCTCGAAGGGAAGTCGCTCCTCGGCCCCGTTGTCTGCCACGACCTCGACGACATCTCGCTGAGGGTCTCGAGCCAGAAACAGCACCCCCTCCAAGGATGAGCAGTCCCAGTCCAAGATCTGGAGGTCACCGACGTCACGCGAACGGAAGCGACCCACGTCACCCCGCCTGTGGAGAGGTCGCACGGTCCTGGGCGCCGGAACATCGCGGACCGCAGTTTCCCAGCGGGCAACAGATCCAGCTGGCTCGAAGTCGAGGACATCGATTTCGGTGTCTACCGTCGCGGTCATCGGGACCTCCCAAGGCAATGGACTGCGTTCGATCTGTCTGAAACAGCGTGCTTGCCGACCATCGCGGGGCGCATCGTGTGAAAGACGTATCCCATTACCTATTCGCGCTCCGGCCCGACCGCTCCCGGTCGGACGTGAGCGTTAGTCTGGTCGGACCATGGCTTCACGGTCGGCGAACCAGCCGGATAACCTGCCCGCGGATCTGACGAGTTTCGTAGGCCGTCGATCCGAGACCCACGCTGTCCGACAGCTACTCTCCGCCGACCGGCTCGTTACGTTGACCGGGGTAGGCGGGGTCGGCAAAACCCGCCTCGCACTGCGGGTTGCCCGTGATATCCGCCGCGCGTTCCCGGACGGGGTTTGCCTGGTCGAACTGGCGTCCCTGAAAGACCCAGACCTGCTGCCGCACACGCTGATAGATGCACTCGGGATTCGCGAGCAGTCAGCCCCCGCCCCGTTGGTCCTCACCGACTACTTGCGCCCCCGGCACACCTTGTTGGTCCTCGACAACTGCGAGCACATACTCGAGGCAGCCGCGGACCTGGTGGACCGGCTGCTCCGGGCGGCGCCGAAACTGCGGATCCTCGCCACGAGCCGACAAGCGCTGATGATCGCCGGTGAGCATGTGTACCCGGTTCCGACGCTGCCGGTGCCCGACGTCGATGTCCGTCTCACTCCCGGCTCGGCGACGCAGTTCGCGGCTGTCAACCTGTTCGCCGCGCGGGCTGCTGCGGTAGTTCCCGGGTTCGAGATCACCCCTGACAATGAACACACGGTCATCCAGCTCTGTCAGCGGCTGGAGGGGATCCCGTTGGCGATCGAACTGGCAGCAGTACGGTTGCGCGTGCTCACCGTGGAAGAGCTCGCGCATCGCTTGCGCCGCCGGTTCGAGTTGCTACGCGAGGGCAGTCGTAACCTGCCGGAGCGGCATCAGACCCTCCAGGCACTGATCGACTGGAGCTACGAGCTGTGCACGCCAACGGAGCAAACCCTGTGGGCGCGTGCATCAGTGTTCGCTGGTGGGTTCGCCCTTGACGCGCTCGAGGCTGTCTGCTCGGACGAGCTCCTTCCCGCAGATACCCTTCTCGACACGGTGGCCGGGTTGACCGACAAATCGATCTTGATCCGAGGTGAGCAGGGCGGACGTGTCAGGTTCCGCATGTTGGAGACCATCCGGGAGTACGGTCAGGCTCGACTGAGAGAGGGCACGTCCGAAACGGCAGTGCAGCGCAAGCACCGGGATTGGTACTGGCGGCTCATCGAGAAGGCTGCTGCGGAGTGGTTCGGTCCGAGACAGGAGGACTGGGCGAACTTGCTGCGTGTGGAGCATCCGAACGTGCGTGCGGCGCTCGAATTCTGCCTCGCGCGGCCGGACGAGGTGCGCGTCGGACTCCGAATGGCGGGCCTGCCCTGGTTCCTCTGGATCGCGCTCGGCTTCATGCCCGAGGGCCGCCTGTGGCTGGACCGGGCCTTGGCGTTGGATCAGGAATCAAGTCCCGACCGGGTCTGGGCGCTCGGGACCGCCGCTCATATCGCTGTCTTCCAGGGCGATGAGACTGCTGCGGCTGCGCTGATCGACGCCGTCCAAGAGCTTGCTGTGCAACTCGACGAGCCGAAAGGCTTGGCTTACGCCGCCCATATGCGCGGTCTGCGCGCACTGGGCAGCGACTTGAGCGCTGCGATTCCACTGTTGGTTGAAGCGCTCGAGCGATATGGGTGTGCCGACGTACCCGCCGACTACCCCAACAGTGTGCGCCCTGCACTGACCATGGCGTACGTGCTGTCCGGCGAGCTTGACCGAGCCGCCGGGGTGGTCGAGGAGGCATACGAGCAGTGCGAGCAGGCCGGCGAGCGTTGGCTGTTGTCCTACGCCATGTGGGCGAAGGGATTCTTGAGGCTCCTCCAGGGCGAGCTCGAGCAGGCCGAAGCCTTCCTGTGCGAGGCGCTCCAGCTCAAGCGGTTCACCGAGGACAACCTGGGCTTGGCCTTCATCCTGGACGTTCTCGCCTGGACCGCCGCGGCGAGCGTCGATTCCGAGCGGGCCGCGGTGCTCCTAGGCGCCTCGGACCAGGTCTGGCAGACCGTTGGCGTCCCACTGTTCGGAGCGAAACACCTGCTCGCGCGGCGCGAACAGTTCGAAGACGTGGCTCGCCAGGCGATGGGCAACTCTCGCTTCGACACCGCGTTTGCCCGCGGAGGCCAGCTCACCGTGGAAGACATGCTGACCTTCGCCCTGCGGGAGCGCCGCGTCTCCCGCGTCGGGCCCCGACAGGCCGACAGCTTGCTGACACCTCGAGAGCGCGAGGTCGCGGACCTGGTGGCTCAAGGAATGTCGAGCAAGGACGTGGCGGCCAAGCTGGTCATCTCCCGACGCACCGTCGACGTACACATCGAGCACATCTTCGCCAAACTCGGGTTCAACTCTCGCACTCAGATCGCAACTTGGGTGGCGCAACAGGGCTCGAGACGCGACGGCGGATAGGTCGGCGGCACCTCGGCTCGGCAGAACATCCCACGATCCCGCAGCCGATGGCCCCACTCGAGGGCCGCCCGTACCGGTCTGTCCAGCGCGCCAGGACGGGCGCGGAGAGAATTCGCTCGCATTGACGAGCGTGCACTGTGCGCCGGCGAGCGCGCACACGCCCAACAGCATCCCAGCGACACCGGCGATCGCCAGCGCGAGCGGCCGCAGACTGAAGGCACCCCGTGTTCGGCAGGAAGGCGGTAGAACTCGAGCAGCACATCGGCGTGGTCGGCGAACTTGACAACCGCGTTCGGTACTTCGCGCCGTAGTCGACCTCGAACCTCTTGATCGCCACCTGCGCCTTGTTGATACCCTCGGCCATGTAGGTGTCCTTCAACGCCGCCAATGCGCCAGGATGAGCCGAATTCGGCATAGCAGCAAGCACATTGGCCGGACATGTTACCAGCTACGCTGCTTGCGGGTAGTAGGGAACACCTCTCGCAGCGCCTTCCAGAACCCCAGCGCCCGTGGCCGACCGCCAGAACCGGGGCGCTCACGCCGCGGCGGCGGCAGTCACGCAGCAGATCAGCCCACGACTCCGACGATTCCCGGTAACCGTCGGTCAACGCGACCAGCTCCTTGCGGCCGTCGGCCCGGACACCGATCCTCACCAGCAGGCACAGCTTCTACTGCTCGAGCCGGACTTTGAGGTGGATTCCGTCGACCGACAGGTACCCGTAGTAGGTGCCCGACAGGCACGCTGGCCGAAGGATTTGGCTTCGTCCTGCCACTGCGTCGTGAGGCGGGTTGCCGACGCCGCCGACAGGCCCGCGCCGGTGCCGAGGAACTGCTCCAACGCCGGCCGCAGTCACCCGAGGGCAGCCCGTGCAAGTACAACAGCGGCAGCACTTCGATCATCTGCGGCGACTTGCGCACCCCACGCGGGTAGGATTGCCGAGGAAATACGCTGCCGCTCATCCGTTTCCGGGTCCACACACTTGTCGTTGACCCGCGGCGCCCTCACCGTCACCGCGCCCGCCGCAGGCAGAACCTCCCGCTCGCCGTGATAGCCGTTGCGGACCACCATCCGATGCCCAGCTCGTCGACCTGGTCGGCGAGCTGGGCGACATAGGCGGCGACCTCGGCCTTCAACGCGGCGGCAAGCATCTGCCGGGCACCGCCACGGACGATCTCGTCCTGCAGCGACAGGAACGGCCCGGCCCCCTCATCGTCGGACTGCGTGTTCCGAACTCACCGAAATATGAAGGCGGACCTTCCCGCCAGCGTGGGCGCGCTGGCCGATCAAGACTTGATGGATACCAGGACCATCCGGGAAGGTACGCCCTTCCGGCTATCCACCGGTCTTGATAATTTCTCTGACCGAATCGTGGCAGATGTGTACTCCCGGTGGGCGTGCGCGTCCCTTTGAGCATGTGCTGCAGAACAATACAGTCTTCTCTAGTTCAAGTGCGCTATCTGGCCTAGGCGCCAGCCAGCCCGGAAATCCGGTACGGACCGCCAATCTCGTCAAAGGAGATGATTATGCCTCTGTGGAATGTTTATACCCCGGTAGGTGCCTTCACGGCTGATCAGAAGAAGGCATTTGCCAAGGACGTCACCGCGAAGTACATCGAGACCGTCGGTATCCCGGCGTTCTATGTCGTCGTGACCTTCCGGGAGCTGCCCGAGGAGGACTTCCTGGTCGGTGGCGAGCCCGTCGGCAACTTCATCCGAATCTTCGTCGACCACGTCGCCCGGCAAATGGACACGCCTGAACTCAGGAAGTGGGCAAGCGACGAATTCGAGAAGGCGCTGGTTCCCCATGTCAAGGATCGTGGATTCAACTGGGAGTGGCATATCGACGAGACCCCGCTCGACCTCTGGCAAGTCCAGGGCATTACCCCTCCTCCTCCGCTGTCCGAGGCAGAGCGGCTCTGGGCGAAGGAAAACCGTCCGGTCCCGTACGAAGCCACCGTCTGACCCGCTTCCCGGTACGCGACCGGTGCGGGTCCACGATGACCCCGCATGCATGTGCCCCGTGCACCCCTGGGCACAACAACAGCAACGCCATATGCGCGGTTACCGAAGTCGGACGTGGAGAAGCTCTGGGCCAAGGAGAACCGACCCATCCCGTAGGAGGTCGCTGCCCCGTGACTGAGGATCCCGGGGTACGGCGGCGCTGTGCCCCGCGGCCTTGTCGGTCCTCTCATCCCGCGGAGCTCCAACTGGCTCAGGACCGAAGCCTGCTCCAGATCACCAGCCAGAACGGCTGAGAGAGCTCGACATGACCGAGACGACAGCACCGCCGGGGACCGATGTCGTCCTCGCGCAGCGTCGGGGGAGTGTCCTGATCCTCACGCTGAACCGTCCCGACCGGCTCAATGCCTGGAACGAGGCCCTGGAGCAGCGCTACTACGCGCTACTCGACCAAGCCGACCTGGATCCGGAGGTGCGCGCTGTCGTGGTGACCGGAGCCGGCCGCGGGTTTTGCTCCGGTGCCGACATGGATGACCTCTCGGGGCTGGTGAAGTGCGGCGATTTCAGCACGTGGTGCGTCGTGACCCACCTCGCCGCCGCCCGCTGCTGTTCAGCAAGCCGCTTGTCGCAGCAATCAGCGGCGCAGCTGCCGGCCTTGGTCTCGTCGAGGCGTTGTACTGCGACGTTCGCTCCTCCACCCCGCAGGCAAAGCTCACCGCCGCGTTCTCCCGCCGTGGCCTTATCGGCGAGTACGGCATCACCTGGTTGTTGCCGCGCCTCGTGGGCCGGAGCCGCGCAATGGACATCTTGCTCTCCTCACGGGTCATCCTCGGCGAGGAGGCTCTTCAGCTGGGGCTGGTCGACCGGGTCGTCGCACCCGAGTTGCTGTTCGACGCGGCCGTCGCATACGCCGAGGAGCTGGCCAACTTCTGCTCGCTGGCCGCCATGTGGACGATCAAGGAAAGCTGCTTCGGAGCCAGGACAGCACGTTCGTCGAGGCGATCGAGGAGGGCAACCGGCTGATGCTCGACGCATTCAACGTCCCGGACTTCCGCGAGGGGCTCAAAAGCTATCTCGAGGGTCGGCCGCCAGCTTCTCCCGGCCTCGCCATTTCCTGACAACGGCCGTGGTGGGCGCCCCCAGTTCGGGGACGCCCCCTGTAGAACAAATACGCATACGCGTCGTCACCCCAGGAGGACCCATGCATGAAGCAGTCATCGTTTGCGCCGCCCGCTCGCCGATCGTGCGTGCTGGGAAGGGCTCGATGAAGGAGATCCGACCCGAGGAGCTGGCCACCCAGATGGTTCGGACGGCGCTCGCCGGGGTTCCCGAGCTAGTGGTGACGGACGGCAGTCTCTTCGGTCCGTCTACCGGCGAAGGCTGCGACCTAGGCCGCGAGGGCTGTTCGCGAACACTTCGTGCTTCATCTGACATCGACGACTCAGCTGCTCGCACGGTCGTCTCACCTCAGACGTCGAGGCAACTGCAGTCGCACGCGCCGCAGAATGACGCTGGCGGGGAGGGTTGGTGAGTTCCGGATGGACGACATCTCCTACGTGGAGCAGGACCACATCGGGCTGATCACGCTGGTGCGTCCTCGCGTGCACAACGCGCTGCGCCTCGAGACGTACGCCGAGCTCGCCGACGTCGTGCGCTCAACGACTGCTCGCGTGTTGGTCATCACGGGTGCTGGCGGGTCCTTCTGCTCCGGCGATGACGTACAGGAGGTCATGGGCGGCGGCGCAGGTCCGGCTCCGGCCTTCGATGCGGGTATCACGCCTGCTGCGGAAGCCCTGCTGTACACCGACGTGCCCGTCATCGCCGCCGTCAACGGGACCGCTGTGGGCTGGGGTATGGAGCTGGCCCTGCTTGCTGACATCCGCGTAGCCGCGAGACGCGCGCGGTTCGGTGAGCTGTTTGTGAAGCGAGGGTTGTGCAGCGACGTGGCGGGACTCGGGCGGCTGGCGCAGGTGGTCGGCCGCGAGCACGCCGCGGAGCTCCTGTTGACCGGCGAGCTGATCGATGCCGAGCGGGCCCTGCAGATGGGCCTCGTCAGCCGCGTCGTCGACGACGGCCTGGTGGTGCCGACAGCACTGGAGCTGGCCGGGAAGATCGCGGCGAACCCACCATTCGCCGTCGCTGCGACGAAGCAGGGTCTGAGGCGCGCAATGGATCCGGACTGGCACGAGCTCGGTGCATGGGTGACCACGACACACAAGATGCTGTTTGCGACAGAAGACCACCGCGAAGGTGTGCGGTCCTTCCTAGAGAAGCGTGAGCCGCGGTACGTCGGCCGATGATCGCCGCCACTGCTGCCGGCCTCCATGTGAGCGCGGGTCCGCAGTGACGAGGCTGACGTCGGCCTGTCCGACCGGTCGGCGACCAGGTACTTATCAGGGAGTGAGCCTTGTGAGATCCGTCAGCCGGTCGCCGGGGAACCGTCTCCGTGGTCAACCCTTCAGGGGCGAAGGCCAGCAACTGGTTCCGGATCTGTGGACATCGAGATTCGATGCGACGAGACATGCTGTGATGCAATCTCGTGCTGCATCGCGCGACCCCGCAGGTGCCCGAGTCCGGCATCGTCAACTTGAGTGATAGTCGCAGCGGCTCAGTCGGTTTGGGCTCGTCCCAGCCTGGACATTATTGGCTCGGTGCGTTGTTCAGGCAGCGGTGGCGGTCGCGGTGATTTCGCTCCACACCGCGAAGCGGCCTGTCATCTCGCGACGCCAGTCGGATGCCGACAACATGTGCCGCCGCATGCCGGAGAACGCGGACAGGAACCGTTGCGCCTGTCCGGGTGAGGCGAACCGCTTCCTCCGGCGCTCCCGTTGCCGAGTCGGCTGATGCGAGTTCTCGGCCCGATTGTTCAGATACTTCGACCGGCGATGTTCGACCGCGGCCAGCATCTCGCGGTGCGCCACCTGGTAGCTGGCCAGCTTGTCGGTCACGAGCACCCGCGGCACGTTCGGAGACCCTTGAGCAGCTTACGGAAGAACTGCTGGCAGCCTTAGCGTTTCGACGCGACGGGACGAGGATGTCGAGCACCACACCGTCCTGGTCGACCGCGCGCCACAAGTACATCCGCTCGCCGTTCATCGGGATGAACACTTCATCGAGGTGCCACTTATCGCCAGGGCGCGGCCTGCGGCGGCGCAGCTCATTGGAACAGGACTGGCCGAACTTCGCACCACTGCCGGATCGTCTCGTGCGAGACCACGACGCCGCGTTCGAACATCAGTGGCCGTCCTGACCCTCTGGTGGGCGATTAACGTTGTGGCAAAGCCGGGCACGGCCCTCCTCGTGTCAGTGTCGCCATCGCAATCAAGGCCTCTGGGCTGTGAAATCCGTAGGATCGCTTCGTCAGCGACCGCAGGTGGGTGTTGTTGGCCTCGACGCGGGCATTGGACAGGTTGTCTTCGATTGCGTTGAGGATCTCGCGCCGATAGCGAGCGATGCTCTTAGCCAAGCCTACAAGTTCCGGGATCTCACTGTCCTGGGCCATCTGCACCCACGCTCGCAGTCGTACCGAGGCTCTCTTCGTCGAGCCGGAATAGACATGTTGCAGTTGTTCTTTCATGACATAGCCTCGACACAGTTCACTGTTTCTATCTTCGAGGATCTTTGCTCGGACTGATATCTGCGCCGGGGGTGAGATTCTCGACGTTCTTCAACAATGCCCACCGCAGGTGCCGTCGATCCCGGTCGGTGAACCCTCACAACCGCGACAACACACGCGACCGCAGTCGGTCCAGAGCCCGCGTCATCCACTGAATCACATGAACCGGATCCATACACCGCTTCACCTGCGGCGCCCTACTGCGCACGGTCGAGGTGCTCAGTTTTGTTGGATTTTCGAGAAGTGCTGTTCGATATCCCTGAGCTGGTCAGTCACCTCGTCGAGCAGGGTCTTGAGCAGTTTGCCGAAGGTGGCAGAGCTGGTCGTCTTCAGCTCGGTGGCAACATCTTTGAGGGCCTGGATGTGGAGCGGTTCGGGGAGAAACGCTTTAATGCAGTGTCGATGCCGGTGCCGAGTGGTTTGTCTCGAAGAACCTTTCTGTGTGATCGGAAGGTCCTCGACGATCGTGTCACGCGCCTCTGGCCATTGACCTCACCGCAGCCGAGGACACGCCCGCGCCGCGGTCGAACGTGGCCGCCAGTTCGAAGTGTCCTCAACGCATGTCGATCGTCTGGCCCCCGCCCACACCGCCGTCGCGGCGAGCACTGCGTCACCCGCGACCACCGGCCCTATGCGACCGCGGCTTCGGTTGCCGATCGGCCAGGGTGTCAATGGTTGAACCGGTCGATGAGCCATTGCACAGCGGTCGGATTGTCGAGGAGAAGCCCGGTCGCATGCCCCGCGGCTCCGAGTTGCGGTAGCAGCGGGGGCGTGTCGAGGTGTGCGACGGTCACGTCGGCGCCGGCACCACGCCAGGCGTTCTCCAAAGCGTAGGTGTCCGCGGCTGGGGTGACGTCGTCGTTGATGTTCTGAGCGAGGAGAACGGGATCAGCGGGGGCTAGTTTGCCCAGGTTGAAGCTGTCGAGAACAGCCCGGATCGCGGAATTGGCTTGCAGTTCGTCGGTGATGGGTCGGCCACTGACCGTCAACGAGCTGGTGGGCTGATAGGCATGGAGTAGGGCGTTCACGTCGCATTCGGTTGCGGTGCGGTGCAGGAAGTCGATCCCGGTGGAGTTGAGCATCGTGGTGACCGCATCCGTGAATTCCGGGTGGCTGGCCAGCAGGCCGTTGAGGAAGAACCCGATCGCATCGGTGAGCGCTTTGCCGTCGAGGTTCGACAGGGTAGAGGCGACGTTCGCCGGCGGTGCGCCGACAACGGTGCCCGCGAGGTTGAGGTCGGGAGCGTAGCTGCGGGCGAGTTGGGCGGCGCCACCGGCTGCCGAGCCGCCTTGTGAGTATCCCCAAATTCCCACCGGCGCACGCGGTGTCGCCGCCCCGAAGCTAATGGCGGCGCGTGTTGCGTCAAGCACGGCGTGCGCTTCGGGTACCGGTTGCAGGTAAGTGTGTGCGCCCGGGGTGCCCAGGCCCTCATAGTCGGTGACCACGACGGTGATGCCGCGTGCCAGCAGCGACACGACGTCGAGAATGTATAGGTTGGGCATCGGGGTTCCGGCACCATCGGTAGTGATGCCGTCGGCGATCAGTTTCGAGGGGGCGCAATTGTCGCCGGCGCCGATGGTGCCGAAGGTATAGCTGACGAGGGGGCGTGGCCCGGACCCCGACCACGTCGCGGTCGGCTCCAAAATGGTACCGGTGACGGCGACCGGCGCGCCGACGGTGTCGGAGGAGAGATACATGATTCGGGTGGCGGACGCGGCCGGCACCAGAGCCGCCAACGGGGAACCACCCAGCGGACGGAAGGGTTCGCTGCGAATCAGATCCCCACTGTTACCGGCGGGCAGCGGATTCGGCGGAAGATAGAAATCTGCCGCGGCTGCGGTTAGCGGTTCCGCCACCACTTGTCCAGCCGACCCGAACATTGCCACCGCAGCGAGCGTGACTGCCGCGGCGGTCACGGCGCGGTAACGACGACGATTCATCCGAACTCTCCTAGGGATATTAGTGATGTGGATCATGACTCTGGCAATCCTCGCTGTAGCACCACCACCTCCCGAACGGGGATTGCGCGGATGAACGTCTGCTGAGCAAGCGATGGCGCCGCGGCTCCAGGTATGCCGCGATGAGGTCAGCATTTTCCGGTAGCTTTCGGGGATGAGATGGCAACGAATGCTGAGCATTCCGCGGCGTTCCCACCTGCAGAGCAGGAACAATCGGCGGAGTTGTTTCGCGTCGATCCGGGATTTCCCCGATGTGATTCCTGGCCGGAGGTTCAATCCAGCGCAGACAGTTGGGTGAGGAAGTCGTGGTGGTCGTAGTACACGGTGTAGTTCTTCACCCGACCTTCGGCGAGTGTCCAGAATTCCCCCAGGGTGATGTCGAGGGATCGCCCAGTCGGTGGGATGCTCGAGCCGTCCGGCAGCGGGAGGTCTTCCGTGTGCGTCCCGGTCACGTGCAGTTCGAAGGCGATCTCGTCGCCATCGACCACAACGCGGCGTGGTTGATGGCGGAGGTCGGGGAATGTCGCGAAGAACCCCGCCATCCACAGGCACACATAGGGGGCACCGACCTGGGTGAATCCAGGAGCGACAATCTCGCACTCGGGGTCGAGCATTGCTTCGACCCGATCGAAATCGTGCGCATCGACGCAAGTGAAGAAGCTGTGCACGTAGTCTGCAGTGATTGCGGGGGTGTCAATAGACATCGAGTCAGATCCTTAATGGTTGAACACGGTGATGTGTTGGTCAATAGTGTTTGAAACAAGTGGATAACGGCGTTTCGACGCAGCGCCGCGCCGCGCCGAGCGGGTGCGAACGCGGACTGGGCGGCCCCGTAACCACTCTGACTGCTCGTACGGATGGCCAGGGTGTGCACCGATGGGCCGGGGTCAGCGGTCCTGACCCCGGAAGAGCCCACTGCGGTCGATTCGAAGTGCGTGGGCGGTCCTGTTTTCCGACCGCCCACGCCTTGTCACACGCACACCCTCGAATCGTCAGATCACCGAGCATGTTTCCCGGTATCTTGTGCTCAGTCGAACACGATCACTGGTTTGATGACCGAACCCGCAGCGGCTGCCGCGAGCGCCTCGTTGATCTCGGGCAGTGTGTAGGTCTCGATCAGTTTGTCGAAGGGGAACTGTCCGTTCTTCCACAGATCGACCAACTGGGGGATGAACTGGTGGGGGTCGACGTCGCCTTCGATGACCCCGGTGAGCGTGCGACCGAGTAGAAGATGGCCTTGATCGATCACGACGTCGTTTTCGAGCCCCTGCAGTCCGAGGGTGGCGCAGATGCCTGGGGATCGCAGCACTGCCAGCGCCTGTTGCACGACGGACTCGAGCCCTACGGCGTCGACGCTGAAATCGACACCGTTGGCGCTGATGTCGGTGACCGCCCACGCGATGTCGTCGATCGCATTCGGGTCGAGGGTGTGGGTGGCGCCGAGTTCGGTGGCCAGGTTCAGACGTTCCGGATTCGGATCGATCGCGATGATCGGTGTGCAGCCGAGCGCTTTGGCCGCCATGAGAGCGCTGAGCCCGACCGCACCGAGACCGAACACGGCAATGCTCTGCCCAGGCTGAGGCCGCAGGACACTCATCACGGTGCCGGCCCCGGTTTGCAAGCTGCAGCCGAGGGGCCCCAACAATTGCAGGGGCAAGGATTCGTGGACCTTGACGGCGTTGCGTACGCTCGCGACGGCGTGGGTTCCGAATGAGGATTGGCCGAACCAGTTGCCGTGGACCGGTTCGCCGTCACGGCTCATGGTGGTCGAGCCGTCCAGGCGTGTGCCGAAGTAGTTCAGCGCCGCGAACAACTCACAGTAGGCCGGCCGACCCGAGGTGCATTGAGTGCATGTTCGGCAGGAGTCGAAGCTGACCACGACGTGGTCACCGGGTACGAGGGTCGTCACCTGGGCCCCGACCTCTTCGACGATCCCGGATGCTTCGTGTCCGACCACCGCCGGCAAGGGGAGCGGAACACCGCCACGCAGAGCGGTGAGGTCCGTGTGGCAGATCCCGACGCCGGCGACGCGGATCCGGATCTCGTCCTCGGCGAGCGGACCGACTTGTAGGTCGACAACCGTGAGCTTCTCGTCCGGCGCCTCGAACAGCGCGACACGTGCGTGGGTCATCGGTCCACCGCCGCCTGGGCCGCGGGCAGGACGAGGTCGTACACCTTGCGGTCGAGGGACCGCGAGAGGTCGACGTGGACGAACTTCTCCTCGGTGTACTCGTCGAGCGCGTGGGGTCCGAGTTCGCGGCCGTTTCCGCTCTGCTTGTGACCACCGAAGGGGTAGAGAGCGTTGACCATGTGCCAGTCGTTGATCCAGACGGTGCCCGACTCGATACGCGCCGCGACGTCGAGTGCAGCCTCGAGGTCTTCGCTCCACACCCCGGCCGACAGCCCGTACTCGGTGTCGTTGGCGATCGCGACGGCTTCGTCGATGGTGCGGTACTTCAGAACCGACAGGACGGGACCGAAGATCTCCTCGCGGGCGATGCGCATGTCGGGCGTGACATCGGTGAAGATGGTCGGGCGTACCCAGTGCCCCTGCTCGAATTGTGTTCCGGTGGGCGGTTCACCGCCGAACGCGAGGGTCGCGCCTTCCTTCTGGCCGATTTCGATGTAGTCGAGGATCCGGGCATGTTGCTCGGCGGAGATGACCGGACCGATGTCGGTGTCGAACTCCGAGGGGTCGCCGACCTTGATGGTCGCTGCCCGCTGCACCAGGCGGTCGACGAATTCGTCGTGCAGGCTCTCGGGCAGCAGCAGCCGGGTTCCCGACTCGCACGCCTGACCGGCGTAGAGGAAGCAGGCGAAGAGGGCACCGTCGACCGCGGAGGTGATGTCGGCGTCGGCGAGCACGATGTTCGGTCCCTTGCCGCCGAGTTCGAGGGTGACCTTCTTGATGTTCTCCGCGGCAAGCTTGCTGATCTCCCGGCCGACCGCCGTCGAGCCGGTGAAGGCGATTTTGCGTACGTCCGGGTGGGCGGCAAGACGGGCTCCGACTTCTTCGCCGGCGCCGGTGACGATGTTGAGGACACCTTTTGGCAGCCCGGCCCGTTCTGCCGACTTGGCCAGTTCGAGCAGGGTGAGCGGGGTCTTCTCGTCGGGCTTGAGCACGATGGTGTTGCCGGCCGCCAGAGCGGGACCGAGTTTCCACACAGCGAGCAGCAGCGGGAAGTTCCACGGCACGATGCCGCCGACCACACCGATCGGTTCCCGGCGCACGATCCCGGATGCCAGTGTGGGGTAGGACAATTGCGGACCGGATCGTTCGAATTCGTAGGTGCGGGCCAGGTCGGCGAAGTACTGCAGGTGTGAGATCGAATACCCGACGTGGAAGGCCATTGCCTGGCGGATGGTGACGCCGTTCTCCTTGACGTGCAGAGCGACCAGTTCGTCCATGCGCTCGGACAGGTCGGCGACCATCGCCGACAGGATGTCGGCGCGTTCGTCCGGCGTCTTCGAGCGCCACTCGCCCCGGGCGTGGGCGGCTTTGGCTGCGGCGACCGCCTGGTCGAGGTTCTCGACGGAGCCGCGTGCGGCGGTGGCGACCAGTTCGCCGTTCGCGGGGTCGATGATGTCGAACGTGCGGGGCGCTCCTCACCTTTGTGTGGGTAGTTTGGGGTCGATTCCTCCGAGGTTCAGGTAGATCATCGAGGTCAGCGATTCGGCGGAATGGTGTCCGTAGCCGCGAGCGTTGATGAGTCTGATCTTTGAGTTGATTCCTTCGATGAGTCCGTTGGAGATGCCGAGTTCTACTGCTGCGATGATTCCGTCGTAGTGCTTGTGGATCTGTTGGGCGAGCATTGTGAATGCGGGGATTCCGCTGTGTGCGGCGTCGTCGATCCAGGCCCGTAGATGTCGTTTGGCACGTGAGGGTTTGACGGTGCGGAACAAATCCCGCATTTGCTCTTTCAGTCTCCATGCGTGCCCGACCTGCTGGTCCTGATCTGTGAGGGTGTCGAGAAGGGCGCGGCGCTGGTCGGTGAGTCGTTCGGCGCCGGTTCGCAATGCGGTGCGGACCTTGCGCCAACTGCCGCTCGAGAGCTCGATTCTGCGACGGTTGGCCGAGGAGGCGTCGGAGAACACTCGGTCCAACGCCCGGTTTACCCACTGCATGACATGGAATGGGTCGAAGCAGATTCGGGCGTTCGGTACGTGTTCCTCGGTGGCGACGCGATAGGCCTTCGATCCGTCCATCGATACCGACTCGATCGAGTCGAGGTCGGACTCGTGTTGCTGCTCATAGAAAGCCGCGAGGGATTCGGTGCTTCGGCCGGGTTCGATATGCACCACGGTCTTGGTGTCGTGGTCGCCGACAACGGTCAGGTACTTGTGCGGGTGTCGGTAGCAGATTTCGTCGACGCCGATGCGGTAGAGCCGGTCGAGTCGTCGGGTGTCGAGTAATTCGTCGACGGTGCGGTTGATGATTGCGGTGACCGTTTCCCACGCGCAGCGCATCAACGTGGAGACCGAGGTGCGGTCGGTGCGGGCGGCGAGCCAGAGGACGGTGTCTTCGAAGTCTCGGGTGTGCCGGGCGGTGGGCCGCGCCCACGGCACGTGTTCGGTGCGCACCCCGCAGTGTGGGCGGTGGATGCGGCGGATCTCGTAGACCAACCACAGGCGGTGGGTGCCGAGGTCAAGGTGCCGCCACCGGCGTGTGGACCGGTCATATGTTGCCGGCGACGTGTGCCCGCAGGGGCACTCGAGTCGGCGG
>NZ_JAAOQS010000093.1:0-35854 GCF_011603105.1 Rhodococcus sp. A14
GGTGACGGGTTCATCTGCACGTCCGGGAAGGGCATGGAGTTGTACACGGAGAAGTTGATGCCTGCGGTCGCGGAGGGGGCGGAGAAGGCCGACCGTGATGTGGCGGAGATCGACAAGATGATCGAGATCAAGATTTCGTACGACACGGATCCGGAGTTGGCGCTGGAGAACACGCGGTTCTGGGCGCCGTTGTCGTTGACGCCGGAGCAGAAGCACAGCATCGATGATCCGATCGAGATGGAGAAGGCGGCGGATGCGTTGCCGATCGAGCAGGTGGCGAAGCGGTGGATCGTGGCGTCGGATCCGGATGAGGCGGTGGCGCAGATCCGCCCGTATCTCGATGCCGGGCTCAATCACCTGGTGTTCCACGCTCCCGGGCACGATCAGAAGCGGTTCCTGGAGTTGTTCGAGCGCGACCTCGCCCCGCGGCTGCGAGCCCTCTCATGACCATGAGAACTGATGTCACTGACATCCCGCTGTGGAAGAAACTCGCAGATCACCAGCAGGAGGTCGCCGCTCTCCATCTGCGGGAGCTGTTCGACACCGATCCCAACCGCGGCACTGACCTCACCGTCACCGCTGCCGACCTGTTCATCGACTACAGCAAACACCGGGTGACCCGCGAAACACTCGGACTCCTACTCGATCTCGCACGCGCCGCCGGCGTGGAGGAACAGCGGGACGCGATGTTCGCCGGTGCACACATCAACGTGTCCGAAGACCGCGCGGTACTACACACGGCGCTGCGTGAACGCCGGGATTCCACCCTGGTCGTGGACGGCCAGGACGTCATCGGCGATGTCCATCATGTCCTTGAGCGTATGGGTGCGTTTACCGATCGGATCCGATCCGGAGACTGGCGCGGAGCCACCGACGAACGCATCCGAACCGTGGTCAATATCGGCATCGGTGGCTCGGACCTTGGTCCTGCGATGGTCTACCGTGCCCTGCGCCACTACGTCGACGGACCCGAGGTGCGATTTGTGTCGAATGTCGACCCCGCGGACCTGCTGTCTGTCTTGTCGGACCTCGATCCCGCCAGCACACTGTTCGTCGTTGTCTCCAAGACGTTCTCGACGCTGGAAACCATGACCAACGCGGCAGCGGCCCGCAGGTGGGTCACCGAGGCGCTCGGCGAAGAATCGGTCCCGCAGCACTTCGTCGCTGTCTCGACCGACGCCGATCGGGTTGCTGAGTTCGGCATCGACCCGGCGAACACCTTCGGATTCTGGGACTGGGTCGGGGGACGGTACTCGGTGGGATCGGCTGTCGGACTCGCGGTGATGGCCGCCATCGGACGAGAACGCTTTGCCGAATTCCTCGGGGGATTCCACAGGATCGACGAGCATTTCCGCACGGCTCCTCTCGCGGAGAACGCGCCTGTCCTGCTGGGCCTGATGGGCGTCTGGTACGCCAGCTTCTTCGGCGCCGACTCACGCGCTGTGCTGCCCTACTCGAACGATCTCATACGGTTCCCGGCCTACCTGCAGCAGCTGACGATGGAATCGAACGGCAAGTCGATACGGGCAGACGGAAACCCCGTCGAAACCGCCACCGGCGAAGTCTTCTGGGGTGAACCCGGCACGAACGGTCAGCACGCCTTCCATCAACTCCTGCACCAGGGCACCCGGTTGATTCCCGTGGACTTCCTGGGGTTCGCGCAACCGATTGATGATCTCCCCACTCTTGACGGCGCGGGGTCGATGCACGGTGTGCTGACGGCGAACATGCTCGCCCAGTCCAAGGTGCTGGCATTCGGAAAAACCGCTACCGAGGTCGTCGCAGACGGGACACCGCCCGAACTCGTACCGCACAAGGTGATGCCCGGAAACAGGCCGTCGACCACGATCCTTGGCACGAAGCTCACACCGTCGACCCTCGGGCAGCTGATCGGCTTGTATGAACACCAAGTCTTCGTACAAGGGGTCGTGTGGGGCATCGACTCGTTCGACCAGTGGGGTGTCGAACTCGGCAAGACATCGGCTCTGGAACTGGGCCCTGCCCTCTGGGACACAGACGGCGCAGCTTATGACGGGGATAGCTCCACCGCCGGGTTGATTCGCGCCTATCGACTGGTGAGAGGGGAACGCAGTTGCCTGCATTGATGTTGCGGCTTCCGTCGCCGATCGCCGAGTCGTGGGATTGGCAATTGTCTGCCGCGTGCCGAGATGCCGACCCGTCGGTGTTCTTCTATGCCGACAACAAACGCGGCGAACCCCGTTCGAGTCGCGTCCGTGCTGCCAAACAAGTCTGCCGGCGGTGTCCCGTACGTGCACAGTGCCTAGACCACGCCCTCAAGGCACGCGAGAGTCACGGAATCTGGGGCGGTTACACCGAGGACGAGCGCAGGACGATTCAAAGGATGCGGGATGTCGAATGCACACCGTCGGAATTCGTCGGAATCTCTGGGCAGGTTACGACGGCTCACCTGCTCGACCCTTGGGTCGGGCTACCCGCTTGAGTGGTTCTCTCCCGAGGACGACGCCGGCAGGTCGACCGGGGCAGTTGCGTAGCTCTCCATGAGTGCGGCCTGCGCGACTTCGGCCATCCGCAGATGTGCTGGCGTCGAGCCCCCGGATCGTATCCGCTCGGCGATGGTCTGGCCCGTGTCTCCGAGATCGATGTGTGGAGGAAGTGTGTTGGGGAGCGCAAAGCCAGTCACCAGTGTCGGGAGGACGATGTCTGCGATGTGTCGGTGGATTTGGTTCAGCTCGGCAGCTGGCGAAACCCACGTGTCACTATCCGGGCGTTGTACGAGTATTGCGGTGTGACAACTAATTTCGACGGGGCTACCGCGGCGGGTGGAGGCGAGCACGTCACCAACGGTGATTGGGCGGATAGTTCGGTCGCTGGTGGAGAACGGTTCATCGGAGCGCTGGACGATGGAGCGTGCGCCAGCTGTTCGGATGGTCCGGTGTTTGTCGGTATTCGAGTATTTCTGCAATAGGACCAGGGGGTGGGCGTACTCGGCCGGCACGTCCATGAGTTGGGCGAGCAGGGGAGATCGTCGCCCCGCGTGCCGTGGTGTCGGCGTAGGGCTGCAGGCTTTGGATGCGGTCTCCGAGCTGAGTGCCTGGACCCAGCTCGACCAGGCCCTTGCTGTGCTTCTGGCTCTGCCAGTTCGTGAACTTCTCCGGGTCTTCGTGAATAGGCATCGCGATTTCGCGGGCCTGCTTCTCCGGAACCATCACGTCACGCGCCGACTCGACGAGATGGAACAGCGTGTTGTCCACTGCGGCGCGGAGATGGTTGATGGCCTCACTGAACAGCATCGAAGCAAGGGGTGGGATCGGCCGAACCCCTGAGACCACGACATCGAGTTGTCCGTTCCCGCGATCGGCCCCCTGCATCTGGAGTGCTTCCCGTGACCAGGCGAGGGAGAGTTCGCCGAGCTGGTACGTGGCATGGTCGGCGCGCGCAAGGCGTAACGCCACCGACTGCAATTCCTGCGGCAACCAGGCCGTCTCATGTTCCACGAGCAGCAGACTACGGGCAGCCCCCGACTGCCATCTCGTGCATCGAGAACTCGGTAAGCGTGCCATCGTCCTCCGAAGGTGCGATTCCTGTGCGAACGACGATTCGTGTTCCGCCCATCGCGTGTTTTTCACGCTGGTGTCCTGCATCAAATTGGCAGGCCGCGATCAGTTCGGTGTCGGTGTCGGTGTCGGGTCGCCCGGGTGTGGGGAGTCGGTTGGATCCAGCGCAGCTACTTGCAGGTTTGGTGCCGAGCCCCGGCACTCGGAGCAGAATGCTGGGATCACCCGCGGCAATCGATCACTCGACCTCGATATGTGCAGCCGTGACCAGCGGGATTAGCCATGGCAACTTCGCGCGTGCGACCAAGAGGTGGGACGACCTTCTGAAGGTCTCGCTATCGGTCGGCGTGATATCGTTGGTGTGATATCGGAGGTGGTCGCTGTGGAGCAGATCCTGATCCGCAATCTTCCCGCGGGTACCAAGGCTGCCCTGCGGGCGCGTGCCGAGCAGCATCACCGGTCGGTCGAGGCGGAGGTGCGCGAGATTCTCGGTGAGGCCCTGGAGCGGGAGCCGGTCACGCTCGTCGACCTGTTGAGCACCGATGAGGGTGCCGACATCGAGTTCGAGCCCGAACGCCTCGGTCTGACTGCCCGAACTGCTGAGTTGTGAGGTACGTCCTGGACACCAACGTTGTGTCCGCGCTGCGGGTTCGGGGACGTAACCGGTCGGTGGAGGCCTGGTCGGCGTCGGTGCCGGTGGCCGACCAGTTCGTGACGGCCATGACCATTGCCGAGATCGAGCGGGGCGTGGTCGCCAAGGAGCGATCCGACCCGGCGCAGGGAGGGGTCTTGCGCCGGTGGTTCGAGGAGCGGGTGCTGCCGGCCTTCGCCGACCGTGTGTTGCCGTTCGATCTGCCGGCCGCACGGGTGCTGGCCACCTACCGGGTGCCCGAGCATGCGCCGTTCGACGACGCTCTCATCGCCGCCGTCGCGCAGGCCGCCGAGATGACGGTGGCGACACGTAACACCAAGCACTTCGAGCCGCTCGGCGTCCGCTGCTTCAATCCGTGGGAGCCGACCGTCTGACGGCCTACCGTCCTCGACGAGTCTCGACCCGATCACCTTGACGTCGGACGAGATCCACGGAACCGCACTGAGCACCCTGTCCTCGGATTCCCTACGGGCCGGTGCACAACGTGTGCGGGAAGAGATCAACGAGATGCCTGCCCCGGCGTCAGCAGTTCGTCAGCCACATCACCCGAAACCGGTGCCGCCACCGGGTGACGGGGTAGGCGCGGGATTGCGTCGCCAGTGCCAGCGCGTAGACGGCGTACACGAATATCCCGACCAGCGTGAGTGCGATCGCCATGAGTAGGACCATTAGGACGTCATCGAGCGTGACGGTGGTGAGTGCCGCCGCGATTGCGGCGAGGAGCATCGTCAGTGCCAGGGCCTCCCACCAGCGAGCGTGGTGCGGGCGCCTGAAGTTGCCAAGCTGCAGACGCGCCGCGGCACGAACTCGGGGGCCGGGCGGCGGATTCGCAGTCCTCCAGCGGTCAATGCCGTCGAAGAAGCCAGTGGTGGTGCACTCGCCGTCCGGCCATCCTTTGTGCGCATCGATCACCGCGCATTCCTATCACTGAACTGGGCAGATGACACGTCCCTGTGACGGCCGAAGGGCCACGCCCACAACGCGATACTGTCCACACAACGCCAGTCAGCTCAGACAATGGGGGAGACGCCATGACCGATGCAGCAACCACGCCGCCGCTCGGGAAGATTCTGACCGCCGACGAGGTCGCCCGGTTCGTGGCCCGCGTCGCATACCCCACCAGCCCGGTGGTGCTGGTGGACGAGGAACTCGCCCGGACCGCCCCGGCGCGGGCCTACGGTGATTGGCGGGGTGCGCTCGGCCTGCCGGACCTGGCAGAGAAGGCCCGCACGCTTCTGCCCGAGACAGCCGACGGACGCGCCGCGGCCGACACCGCCCCTGTTCCGGGCCCGGCGCGTAGCGACCATTTCGGCTCGGTTCCCGGGCGCCAGCACCTGTTGTTGGGCTTCTTCTGAGGCTGCGGGCTGTGGGCCGCCGCTGTGGCGCTGTGGTGATGGCCGGGCCGGCGAGGCGTCAGTCCAGCGGAAGGGCGATTTCCGGAGGGGTGGGGGTTGGGGGACATCTCTTGACAACCATGCTCCGTAAGCGAAGACTTACCGTTCGTAGATACTTACCAAGCTGGAGACGAATGGGGTGCGCTCGCCGATCGCATGAGGCGCACGATCCTCGAGCGTCTGGCCGAGGGTCCGTGCGCGGTCGGTGAACTCGCCCGCGAGCTGCCGATCAGCAGACCGGCGGTTTCGCAACACCTGAAGGTGCTCAAGGACGCCGGGCTGGTCCGCGACCGGGCCGTCGGCACCCGCCGCATCTATCACCTCGACCCGGCGGGGATCAGCGTGCTCCGCACGCAGCTCGACCGGTTCTGGGCACAGGCACTGACCGCCTACAGAGACGCGGTCGAACAACCCGCAGGAGAGGTCATGACACAGACACACGCTGAACCGGTGCAGCAGCAGATCGTGGTGAACGCAGGTTTGGAACGCGCGTTCGCGCTGTTCGTCGAGCGATTCGATGCCATCAAGCCGCGTGAGCACAACATCATGGCGGTCCCGATCGCCGAGACCGTGTTCGAATCGAAGGTGGGCGGCCACATCTACGACCGCGGGGAAGACGGCACACAATGCCGGTGGGCGCGAGTACTGGCCTATGAGCCGCCGAACCGGGTGGTGTTCAGCTGGGACATCAACGGGCACTGGCAGATCGAGACCGACCCGGACAAGACCAGCGAGGTGGAGGTCCGGTTCATCGCGGAATCCGACGATCGCACCCGGGTCGAGCTCGAGCACCGCAACCTCGAGCGCCACGGCGAGGGTTGGGAAGCGGTCCGCGATGGTGTCGGGCACGACGCCGGGTGGCCGCTCTACTTGCAGCGCTACGCCGACGCCGTCGACAGTGAGCAGCGCTGATGGCGCCGATCACGACCAGCATCGACGTCGACCGCCCGCCGGCGCAGGTGTTCGCCTACGTCACCGACCCGACCCGCTTTGTCGAGTGGCAGAAGGGTGTCGTCGGCGGGCACATGGACGGCAGTGGGGCCCCGCAGGTCGGTGAGAAATGCCGCACCACGCGCCGCATCGGGTTCGCCGAACGTTCGGTGACCGCCGAACTCACGCATATCGATCCGCCGAGTACGTGGGGTGTGCACGGTGTCGACGGCCCGATCCGGGCGGTCGTGGATGTGACGGTCGATCCGCTCGACTCCGCACACCGCTCCCGGGTGACAATCGCGGTCGACTTCGAAGGCCACGGGATCGGAAAGCTTCTCGTGCCCCTCGCCGTGCGCCCACAGGCCCGCAAGGAGATGCCACGCAACCTGGCCACGCTCAAGCAGCGCCTGGAGGCGCAACCGGCACAGCCGAACTAGGCGGCCTACGTCCTGGCCACCCGGGATGGGTCTCACCCCTTCGGCGCACGCTCGGTGCTCATGCGGATGGGTTTGGGGTGGGTTTCGTACATGCGGACCGCGACGGCCAGGGCCGAGGCGGCACTGACTGCGGCGGCCACCCAGACGGCGACGTGCATGCCCATCAGGTCGGCGACGATGCCGCCGGCGATGGCGCCGACGGCGTAGCCGCTGTCGCGCCAGACCCGGTAGATCCCGACGGCCCGGCCACGCCAGGCCGGGTGGGCGACGTCGCCGATCACGGCGAGCAGGATGGGGTAGACCATGGCGGTGCCGGCTCCGAGCAGCACCGTGCCGGCCGCCCACCCGAGAAAGCCGTGGGAGGCGGCGATCAGCGCCAACGCTGCCGCTTGCAGGGTCATGCCGGCGGTGATCAGGTGCTTGCGCCCGATCCGGTCCGACAGGGCGCCGGTGACCAATTGTCCGGCACCCCACACCCCGGGATAGAGGGCGAACAGCAACCCGATTTGTCCGGCGCTGAGGTCGGCGGTGGCGAACAGCAGGGGGAACAGGCCCCAGGAGAGCCCGAAGTTGAGGTTGTTGACCAGCCCGGCCTGGCTCGCCGAGGACATGGCGGGTTCGGTGAAACTCGTTGCCACGGCGATCTGCCGGTCGGTCAGATCCGCATGCAGGTGATCGCGGCGACCGTCCGCGCGGGGGATGTGCTGCGCGGCTTCCAGGCGCGCGTAGTCGCGGGTCTCGCGGATGAACACCCCGGACAGCAGCAGCGCGAGGGCGGTGTAGGCGAGTCCGAGCAGGAACGGGGCCGGTCGTAGCCCGTACTGGTCGGCGAGGTAGCCGGCCATCAGCGAGCTGACGGCCACGGCGCCGTAGCCGGCGGCCTCGTTCAGTCCCATCGCCAGGCCGCGGCGGCGGGGGCCGACCAGGTCGATCTTCATCACCACGGTGGTCGACCAGGTCAGGCCCTGGTTGATGCCCAACAGCACGTTGGCGGCGACCACCCACCACCAATTGGGGGCGGCGATGAGCATCAACGGGACGGGAATGGCGAACAGCCAGCCCACCAGCAGCACCGGCTTGCGGCCGAAGCGATCGGACCAGGTTCCGGCGAAGTAGTTGGCGGCGGCCTTGGTGATTCCGAACGCGGCCACGTAGGTGAAGATGAATGTGTAACCGGTGAGGGCGAATTCGTTCGCCGCGAGCAGCGGCAGCACGGTCTGCTGCTGGCCGACCATGCCACCGACGAGGGCGTTGACCGCGACGAGCAGGCTGAACTGGGCAAGGTTGGCGCCCAGGCCGAGTCGGATCAGCCGGGGCGCGGTCGCGCTCATGCGCCGGTCTCGAGGATGCGGCCGGTGGCGGCCGCCCAGTCGTCGGGTCCGCCCTCGAGCACCGTGAGATTCCGGTGCCCGGCGCGTTCGAGCAGGCTCGCGGCGCCCATCGCGCGTTCACCGTGCCCGCACATCACCACGGTCGGCTCGCGGGGCAGGTCGTCGACCCGGCCCGGGAGGGCGCCGAGTTCGATGTGGACGGCGCCGGGCAGATGCCCGGCCAGATACTCGGGGCGTTGACGGATGTCGAGAACCCGCACGCCCTCGACCGCGTCGGGGCCGGTCACGGCCGTGGCGGCCACCCCCCGTTCGGCGGCGGTCCAGGCGGCCAGGCCGCCGTCGAGTTCGCCGATCAGGTTGTCGTACCCGATTTTCAAGCCCTGCCACACGATCTCGTCCACGTCCTGGTCGTCGTCGCGGACGATGATCAGCGGCCGGTCGGCCGGGGCGAGCCAGCCCAGCCAGCTGGCGAACACCGGCCGCAGCGGAATCGACAGGGCGCCGGGGATGTGTTCGGCGGCGAAGCGGGCCAGCGGGCGCACGTCGATCAGGACGACGCCCTCACCCAATTGGGCGCGGACGGTGTCGACGGTCAGGGCCGGCAGCACCGGATCCTGTTCGAGGAGTGGGGGACCGACCCGGTTGATCTCGCCGAGCCGGCGGAAGTACGGCGGATAGCTGCCCAGCGACCCCAGCAGCTGGTCGACGAACGCGTCCTCGTCCCGGGCGGCGAGCAAGGGGTTGGTGGCGCGCTCGCGCGCGATGGTGCTGGTGCGCTCGGCGCCGGGCGGGGCCGAGCAGAAGGAGCCCGCCCCGTGCGTGGGCCACACCGCCACCTCGCCGGGCAGTGCGGCCAGCCGTTGCAAGGAGGCGTACTGGGCGCGGGTGAGGGCCTCGGTGCGCTCCGGGGAGATCAGGTCGGTCCGCGCGGCCGAACCCACGATCAGAGATCCGCCGGTGAACACCCCCACCTCCTTCTCGCCGTCGAGGAGCAGGAAGCACAAATGTTCGTGGGTGTGCCCGGGCGTCATCAGCGCCCGCAACCGCAACCCACCCAGGTCCACCTCGTCGCCGTCGCGCAGCCCGGTATGGGGGAACTCCCGGTCCCCGGCCGCCGAGGCCAGCACCCGCGTCCCAATAGTGGCGCCGAGTTGGCGAGCGCCGGAAAGGAAGTCGGCGTGCAGGTGGGTGTCGGCGGCGAACGCCACGGTCAACCCGCGGCGGGCGGCCGCGGCATGCACCGCCCGCAGGTCCCGGCTGACATCGACCACCAACGCCCGCCCGTCACCGAGATCCACCAGATACGCGGAGTTGCCGAGCCCCTCGTCGACGAGCGGCACCAGATCGATCCCGGCCATGGCCTTCTCCCTGCCTCGGCTCTGAGGGCGTCCCGGGCGGAACACCCGATCCATGTTCTACACTATTCCAAAGATGATTGGAGAATGCCATGGGTGATCGGATCGCGAAGACCGAACTGTTCGACCAGTTCGCCCGCGTCGGCAAGGCCCTGGGCAGCGGCAAGCGACTCGAACTGCTCGATCTGCTCGCCCAGGGCGAACGCACCGTCGACGCCCTCGCCCGCGCCTGCGAGCTGGGACTGACCACCGCATCCGCGCACCTGCAGACCCTCAAGCAGGCCAACCTGGTCGCCACCCGCCGCGAGGGCACCAAGGTGTTCTACCGGCTCGCCGGCGAGGACGTGGCGCAGCTGTTCGCACTGGTCCGCACGGTCGCCAACGAACACCTGCCCGATGTCGAGGCCGCCGCCGCCGCGTATCTCGGCCCGGCCGACACCGAACACGTCAGCAAGGACCAGCTGCTCGAGCGGGCCCGGTCGGGGAAGGTGACGGTGCTCGACGTGCGCCCCCGCGAGGAATACCAGGCCGGGCACATCCCCGGAGCGGTCTCGATCCCGTTGGACGAGTTGGCCGATCACCTGGCCGAGCTGCCTGCGGATCAGGAGATCGTCGCCTACTGCCGCGGCGCCTACTGCGTGCTCGCCCACGACGCGGTCCGGCTCCTGACCGACCACGGCCGGCAGGCCTCGCGGCTGGCCGACGGCATGCTCGAGTGGCGACTGGCGGCCCTGCCGGTCGACTCCCTGACCTGACCAGCGCCCCGGGTCACCGAAAACCCTTGTCCCGGCCGCGTTTGTGCGGGCCCACCCCCGAAACCTCCGAGGTGATCGAATGAGTTCGCAGCAGATTGAACTGCCCTGGATCGAGTGGAGACTTCGTTCAGGCCACCTCGAGGACCGAGGCGGCGGTGGGACGCTGTTCACGGTAGCGCGTCTCGTACTCGATCGGCGACAGGTAGTCGATCGAGGAATGCAGCCGGTCCGCATTGAACCAGCGAATCCACTCGGCAGTCTCCCGCTCCACCTCGTCCCGCCCGGACCACAATCGGTCCCGGTCGATCAACTCGGTCTTGTAGAGCCCTATGGTCGATTCCATCATCGCGTTATCGAGGGCGTCCCCGACGCTGCCGATCGAGCCCGCGATGCCCGATTCGGTCAGCGCGTCGACGAAGATCCGTGAGGTGTATTGCGACCCCGCATCCGAGTGGTGCACCAAACCCGTTGCGGTGAAAAGTAAATCGGCTCTCTTGCGGGTGAACAACGCCTGTTCGAGCGTCGCGCCGACCAGCGGGGTGGTCTTGGTGGTCATCACCCGCCAGCCCAGGATTCTGCGGGAGAAGACGTCGACGCAGAACGCGGTGTAGACGAACCCGGCCAACGTCCACACATAGGTGAAGTCGGCGACCCACCACTGGTCCGGACGCTGCGCCGCGTCCCATTTCCGCTCGATCAGATTGGGGTGCCGCGGCGCCCGATCATCACGCTCGGTGGTGCTCGTAAGGCGGCGGCCACGGACGACCCCGACGATGCCGGCGATCCGCATCAGGCGGGCCACCTGATCGCGTCCCATGTCGTGACCAGCGCGTTTCATCGTCCGCCAGAGTTTGCGGACGCCGTAGACACGCTTGTTGGCGACGAACGCCCTGTGGACGGCGTTCGCGGCGTAGGCGTCGGCCAGCTCGGTGTCCGAGACGCGTCCGCGCTGCTTGACCTTGTAGTAGGTGGACGGGGCGATACTGATGCCGTGCTCGGTGAGCACGGCACAGATCGGGTCGACCCCGAAACGGGAACGGTAGGCGTCGATGTAGTCGACGATCACCGCAGTCGGCGGTCGACCTCCGCCGCCGCGAAAAACGCGCTCGCGGTCTTCAGAATCTCGTTGGCTCTGCGTAATTCGGATACTTCTCGGCGAAGCCGGGCGACCTCGTCCGACACGTCAGATGTTACAGACGATGCGCCGGGTGCCTGGCGGCTCTCCTCCCGCTCGATCCAGTTCCGCAGCGTCGCCGGCGCGATGTCGAGCAGCTCGCCGACATGGCGACGGGCTGCGACCTTCGAGCCTCCACGCTCCTCGATCCGGTCCCGATACATCCGGACGGCACGCTCCTGGGTCTCGGCGTCGTACTTCTTCGGTGCAGGCATACCAGCATTCTCCTTGCTAGATCAGAAGCCTCCACCTCGTCCAGGACGGTTCAGATCCCGCAGCAGCGCCGCACACTGGCGGTCCTGGTCGGCGCCCAGGTGCTCAGTGGCGCCGGACTCGCCGCCGGCATCACGGTCGGGGCGCTGCTGGCGCAGGACATGCTCGAGACCACCAGCCTCGCCGGGCTGCCCAGCGCCATGTTCACCATCGGCTCCGCCGCGGCCGCGGTCACCGTCGGGCGCATCTCCCAACGCCTCGGCCACGTAGGACGGGCCTGGCCCTCGGGTACGCGGCCGGCGCCCTCGGCAGCCTCGGCGTGGTGGCGGCCGCCGTCCTGGGCAACATCGCCCTGCTGTTCCTCGCCCTGTTCGTCTACGGCGCGGGCACCGCGACCAACCTGCAAGCCCGCTACGCCGGAGCGGATCTGGCGGCGGCGCACCACCGCGGCCGAGCGGTGAGCACGGTGCTGGTCGCCACCACCGTCGGTGCCGTCGTCGGCCCGAATCTGGTGACCGTGATGGGCGATCTGGCCACCCGGTGGGGCATCCCGGCGCTGTCCGGGCCGTTCCTGCTCTCCGCCGCCGCCTACGCCCTCGCCGCGCTGGTGCTCTGGGTGCTGCTGCGCCCGGACCCGCTGCTGCTGGCACGAACCCTGGCCGCCGACACCACCGCCCCGGCCACCGACGAAATCGCCCCTGCCACCCACGAGACCGCACCAGCGGCGGCCAGGACCTGGTCCCCGGCCGTGGTGCTCGGGGCCACGGTAATGGTGGTCACCCAGCTGGTGATGGTCGCCATCATGACGATGACCCCGATCCACATGCAGCACCACGGCCACAGCGTCGGCGCCGCCGGGATGGTCATCGCCGTCCACGTCGGCGCCATGTATCTCCCGTCCCCGCTGTCCGGGCTGCTCGTCGACCACCTCGGACCCCGGCCGGTCGCCGCCGCCGCGGCGCTCACCCTGCTCGCCGCCGGCATCACCGCAGCCGCGGTGCCGGCCTCGTCGGTGGCCGGCCTCGCCCTTGCTCTCGGCCTGCTCGGTCTCGGCTGGAACCTCGGACTGGTCGGCGGCACCACGATCATCACCGACGAAGTCCCGCTGACCACCCGGGCCCGCACCCAGGGCACGGTCGATCTGTGCATCGCCGTTGCCGGTGCCGGCGGCGGACTGACCTCCGGGATGATCGTCGCGGCCACCGACTACACCGTCCTCGCCGTCACCGGTGGGGTGATCGCGCTGAGCATCGTGCCCGCTCTCGCCCTGTCCGCCAGGACTAAGACAAAGACGAGGACCGGATCGGCACCGGTGAACGAAACGGCCACCGGCGGCGCGCCACGGCAGTAGGTGCGTGCGGGCCTCAGGTGGCCGCAGCGCCGGTGCGGCGATCGCGGTCAGCGACGTGAGGGCCTCGAGCGTCTCGGCGATCAACTGCAGCATCAGCCCGTCGCACACCGCGATCAGCACCGAGAAGATCGAGGGCAGGCCTATCCGGCGCCGCGATCCCCGTGTCGTCGAGGGGGTAGCGTGCGAATTGCATACCGTCGAACACCGGCATATCCGGCTGCGAGTCGTTCGCGCACAGTGTGGAATACATTGTGAGGGTATGTGATTCGACATAGTACTTGAATCGAGGACCGAAGCTCGTCGACGGAGTCGATGGCCGCCTCCAGCCTCGCGACGAAGCGCTCAGGCACTCTTCGCCCCCTCCGCGGCCGTGAAACGCAGGCAACTTTTGCGCAGTACCCGGACGCCCGGGGTTCGCGCGAGTGCTCGTCGTTGCCTGATGGGCCATCGTCTGGCCCGCAGCCCACTCACCGCCTGGTGGGAGCAGATGCTCGGACGGAAGCCCCGACCTCGACCACCTGCCCGAGGGGTGCCTTGGTATCCGCCGCCGACGGGTGGCAACAGTGCGGTGACGCCTTGGGTGTTTCTCGTCCGACGCGGGCTTCGAGCCCATACCGTCCGAAGGATGGGTATCGGACGTTTGTCGCTGGAACTGCCCGCCGGGAAGACTGCTGCGGAGGCAGAACGTGAAGCTGCCCGCGTGCTCGAGGAGAGCGGGGTGACCGGATGGAGCGATCTGGTGTTGCAGACGACGCTCACCAGCGGGGCGGCGGGGCGAAGCAGATATACCTTCACGTATTGGACGGACGATCCAGAGAACCACCAGGGTCGAGACGAGAAGTAGCTCGGCATGCGACAACGGCCCGCCCGCTGCGGCTCCGCGCGCTCCTCGGGCGAGCTTCCCGGGACTGGGGCTCCAGTGCCCGCGTTCTCTGCGACTGGGACGCCGTCAACGAACCCGCTGTACCCGCGGCATGCTGCTGAGCACAGGCCCCGCATAGCTCTACCGGTCGTGAACCCGTGGACCACACCAGTCGATGACCGTGCGAGCGTAATCGGCGGGGACTTCGAACGGCGGCGCGTGACCCACACCGTGGAGGACCACCAGATTCCAGTCGGGCCGCTGCGCCGTCCAGTCATCGATCGACGCCCGGGCAGCGATGCGATCCTCATCGCCCCAGACAAGAAGGGTGGGCGAGGCGACCCGGCGCATCGCGTCGAGCACGGGCCGCCGCCGGACGAGCATCAGCGACATCAGCGAGGCATACACCGTGACCGCACGACCCAAACAACTCGGCGCGACCGCCGACATCTCCTCCCGCATGAGACCGGCGATTTCCGGTGACATTCTCGTGCCCGCAATCGACGCGGGATCGGCCGTTGGCCGCAGCTTCCCGGCGAGGATACGCCGCCCCGAAACCCGGAGCAGCACACGGGCGGCCGGTGCGACGACGGCCAACCCCGCCCTACCGAGGGTGTGCCACATACGCGCCTCGCCGTCGCTCAGCGGGGGAGGAAGTGCCGGCGCCACCAACACGAGCCCGTCGACCCGTTCGGGTGCCTGGTCGGCGAACAGCAACGCCACCATCCCGCCCGCCGACCAGCTGTGCACCGTGACCCGATCCAGCCCGAGTGCGTCGATGAAATCGCGCAGGAACAGCGCGTTGGTTTCGATGCTCGCCGCGCGCCGGTTCGGCAGCGCGGTGTGGCCGGCGATCGTGCCGGGCAGGTCTACCGCGATCGCGTGCGCGTGTGGTCGCAGTTCCGCGAGCACGTCGAGCCAGTTCGAGGCGCTGTTGGCCGGGTTGGGAACGAGCAGATGAACCGGCACTTCCGGCGCCCGCGTCTGATCGGTTACCAGGTAGTGCACCTCCGTGCCGTGCACATCGACTGTCTTACTACGAATTCCGGACCACCGAGAGGCGCGCTCACCCCAGTCGGTGTACAGCATTACCCCAGGCTACGCCCGCCGGCACGGGGTTTGGGATGCCGTCAAAGATCGGGTCCCCAGGTACATGAGAGACCGCGCGGCAAGCGGACTTTCGGGCACTCGTTGGTTATCCGCCGCGCGTTCCGCCGGATCTCGTGTGGTACCGCAAGAGTGCAGCGAGCATGAAGACTAGGGGCCAGTGCACGCGAGGAACCCCACCGGCCCGCGCGCCCATGCCGAACCGGTGGGATCCGCAGCCCGTGTTGCGGCGTCCGACGGAAAAATGATTCGACGTCGGCGCGCTACGTGACGGGCAGCCGTCCAATCTCACTCAATTGGACGGAACCCCGCCTGCTCATGGGGCAGAGGCGGAGGCTCGCCGCTGCACTTGCAGCTGATTGGACGGTAACCCGATCCAGAGTAATGTACAAGTAGATCTACAGTAAAGCGTAAGTAAAGGCGAAGGTTTTTCGTTCGGCTCGGTGTGCGACAAACGGTCTCATCGGTGGTGAGGGCGCTCTTGACAACGCAGGAGCCGGAAGCCGCTGCGACAAGATCAAGGTGGGCTGCTGCAGAGTGGTCGCGCAGTGTCTTGCGCGCCTCACGAAAGTGTCCCGAGCGCTGGTGATAGGCAGATCTTCGCCGGCATGCGTATCCATGTGTGTGCGGTGGCGACGCCCCTAGAATGGGATAAATCGGACATTTCGGCTTCGCTGGAGGGTCAGGGAGATCCTGTCGCGAACTGGGCGAGCGCCGGGAGGTGATCATGGCATCCTCTGAGTCGGAGCGGTTGCTGTCGCGGCGGGTGTCGGTGTCGGTGGTGGTGCTGCTGGTGTTTGTGGCGTTGTTGGTGATCGGGCCGCGGCTGGTGGCGGTGTATGTCGATTGGTTGTGGTTCGGGGAGGTCGGGTACCGGTCGGTGTGGGGGACGGTGCTGGTGACCCGGTTGATCCTGTTTGTCGTGGTGACGCTCGTGGTGGCCGGGTTGATGTCCGCGGTGCTGGTGTGGGCGTATCGGTCGCGGCCGTTGTTCGTGGCCGCGGTGTCGTCGAAGGACCCGAGCGAGGAGTACCGGACGGTGGTGATGAGCCGGCCCCGGTGGTTCGGTATCGGTGTTCCGCTGCTGGTTGCGGTGCCGTTCGGGTTGAGCGCACAGGCGAGCTGGGCGACGGTGCAGTTGTTTCTGCGCGGCGGCGGGTTCGGGACGGTGGACGCGGAGTTCGGTCACGACATCGGCTTCTACGTGTTCGACCTGCCGTTCTACCGGTTGGTTCTGACCTGGCTGTTCGTGGCGACGTTCCTGGCGTTCGTTCTGAGCCTGGCAACGCATTACCTGTTCGGCGGGCTGCGGCTGTCGTTCAAGAACAAAACCCAGAGCCAGGACCAGGAAGACAATCGGGTCGGGGACCGAACCCGGGACCGGGACGAGCCCGGGGCGGGCGTAAGTGCGCTGACCCGGGCGGCACGGATTCAGCTCGCGGTGCTGGCCGGGTCGTTCATCGCGCTCAAGGGGGTCGCCTACTGGCTGGATCGGTATGCGTTGCTGTGGGGGAGCCGGAAGGAACCGACCTTCACCGGTGCCGGATTCACCGACATCAACGCCGTACTGCCGGCACGGTTGATCCTGTTCGCCATCGCGATCATCTGCGCGTGCGCGTTCTTCGCCGCGATCTGGGTGCGGGATCTGCGGATCCCGGCGATGGCCGCCGCCCTGCTGGTGCTGTCCTCGATCCTGGTCGGCGGGATCTTCCCCGCGCTGATGGAACAGTTCTCGGTCAGCCCGAACGCCGCCGACCGGGAAAGCCCCTACATCGAACGCAACATCGACGCCACCCGCCAGGCCTACGGAATCGGCGCCGACCGGGTCGAATACCGGGACTACCCGGGTGTGGGTACCCGGCCGCCGCGGGAGGTCCCCGCTGACGTCACCACCATTGCCAATGCCCGGTTGTTGGACCCGAATGTGCTCTCCCGCACCTTTACCCAGCAGCAGCAGCTGAAAAACTTCTACGGCTTCACCCCCACCCTGGACATCGACCGCTACAGCATCGACGGTGAACTCGCCGACTACATCGTCGCGGCGCGTGAGCTGTCCCCGAACAGCCTGAGCGGCAATCAAACCCAGTGGATCAACCGGCATCTGGTCTACACGCACGGCAACGGTTTCATTGCGGCGCCGGCGAACCGGGTCAATGCCGCGGTGCGGGACGCTTCCGGGCAGAGCAGCAGCAGTGACAGCGGCTACCCGATCTACACCGTCAGCGACATCGCCTCCCAAGCCGTCGGAAACCAGATCATCCCGGTCGACCAGCCGCGCATCTACTTCGGCGAGGTGATCGCGCAGTCCGAGAGCCCGGACTACGCCATCGTCGGCGCCGGGGCGGGCGCCACCCCGCGCGAGTACGACACCGACACCGCCACCTACACCTATACACGCTCCGGTGGGGTGCCGATCGGGAGCTGGATCAACCGGCTGGCGTTCGCCGCCCAGTACGCCGAGCGCAACATCCTGTTCTCCGGCGCCATCGGGCCGGAGTCGAAGATTATCTTCAACCGCGACCCGGCCACCCGGGTCGAACACGTCGCCCCGTGGCTGACCACCGACACCAACCCGTATCCGGCGGTCGTGGACGGGCGGATCACCTGGATCGTCGATGCCTACACCACCGTCGAGCACTATCCGTATGCGCAGGCCGGGGCCCTGAGCGAACCGGTCGTCACCGACCCCGACACCGGACGGACACTGCCCCGGGAGCAAGTCTCCTACGTCCGGAATTCGGTCAAGGCCACCGTCGACGCCTACGACGGCACCGTCACCTTGTATCAGGTCGATCAGGACGATCCGGTCCTTGCCGCGTGGATGAGCGTGTTCCCCGGCACCGTCCGGCCCGACGAGGCGATCTCCGACGATCTGCGCGCCCATTTCCGCTACCCCGAGGACCTGTTCCGGATCCAGCGTGAACGTCTGGCCAAGTACCACGTCAACGAACCGCGGGAGTTCTTCACCAACAACGCCTTCTGGTCCGTTCCCAGCGACCCGACCACCGACGCCAGCGGCCAACAGCCCCCCTACTACATCCTGGTCGGGGACCAGGCCACCGCTCAGCCGTCGTTCCGGCTCGCCTCCGCCATGGTCGGGTTCAACCGCGAATTCCTCTCCGCCTACCTCTCGGTGCACTCCGATCCCGACAACTACGGCAGGATCGAGGTGCTGCAGTTGCCGACGGACACCCTCACACAGGGGCCGCAGCAGATCCAGAACTCGATGATCTCCGACACCCGGGTGGCGTCCGAGCGCACCCTGTTGGAGCGGTCGAACCGGATCCACTACGGCAACCTGCTGACATTGCCGATCGCCGACGGCGGCGTCCTGTACGTCGAACCCTTGTTCACCGAACGGTTGTCGACCGCCGCCGACGGATCGACGTTCCCACAGCTGGCCCGCGTGCTCGTCAGCTACCGCGAACCCGGCACCGGCGGGGTCCGGGTCGGCTACGCCCCCACCCTCGCCGAAGCCCTCGACCAGGTCTTCGGCGCCGGCACCGGACGTGTCGCGACCGCCCCCGGCGGCGACGCGGCCACCGCACCACCAGCCCCCGCACCGGAGCCCGCGCCGCCACCAGTGGTCGGTGCGCCGCCCACTGCTCCGGCGTCGCCGGTCTCCGAGGAGCTGACCGCGGCCGTGCTGGAACTGAACGCCGCCCTGGGCAGCCTGCGTGAGGCCCAGCGCACCGGTGATTTCACCACCTACGGCGCAGCCCTCGACCGTCTCCAGCGCGCGATCGACGGCTACCTGGCCGCCGGAGGAAGCCTGAATTGACGCTCCACCGGGTGGCCGAGCAGTGGTGGGGATAGCAGTGTGCCCGCAACGCCGTACACCGAACCTGCTGGCGGTTGATCGTGTACCGAACCCCGTCGCGGCGGACAATGAGCTCATGTCGCCGACCGCTCGGGTGGGATGGGGGCACGTGTGGTGGACTTGCACGATTTCGCGCTGATCGCGGTGATCCTGGCCATCGCCGCAGCCGCCGGGTTGGTGGCCACCCGGCTTCGCCAGCCGATGATCGTCGCGTTCATCGGGGTCGGGGTGTTGGTCGGACCGACCGGTACCGGCTGGGTGGTCGCCGACAGCACCATCGAGCTCCTCGCCCGGATGGGCATCGCGATTCTGCTCTTCCTCGTCGGGTTGCGGCTCGACATGCACCTGATCCGAACCACCGGACCGGTCGCCCTCATCACCGGTCTCGGACAGGTCCTGTTCACCGCGGTGATCGGGTATCTCCTCGCGGTCGGCTTCGACATGGATACCGTCGCCGCCCTGTACGTTGCTCTGGCCCTGACATTTTCGTCCACGATCATCATCGTCAAACTGCTCTCCGACACTCGGGAGCTCGAACAGATCCACGGCCGCATCGCGGTCGGCCTCCTGATCGTTCAGGACATCATCGTGGTGTTGGTGATGATCGCGATCAACGCGTTCGGTCAGCGCACCGACGACACCATGACAGTGAGCATCGTGCTGGTCGTTGCCAAAGGGCTCGGGCTGATGGCGGGCATCGCCCTCCTGATGAAGTTCGTGCTGCCGTGGCTGCTGAACCAAGTGGCCCGGTCGCAGGAACTGCTCGTGCTGTTCGGGGTGGCCTACGCAGTCTCGGTCGCCGCCGTGACCGAGACACTCGGATTCAGTTCCGAAGTCGGGGCGTTCGTCGCGGGGGTGTCGCTCGCGGCCACCCCCTACCGCGACGCACTCGGCGCTCGGCTGGTGAGCCTGCGCGATTTTCTGCTGCTGTTCTTCTTCCTCGATCTGGGCGCCGGACTGGACTTCGCGGACGCGGCCGGGCACCTCCCGGAGGCGGTGATCTTCTCACTGTTCGTGCTCGTCGGCAAACCGCTGATCGTCGTGGTGATCATGTCCGCGATGCGGTACCCGGTCCGCATCGGTTTCGCCACAGGACTTCCACTCGCACAGATCTCGGAGTTCTCCCTGATCCTCGCCGCGTTGGGCCTGAGCCTCGGGCACATCAGCAACGCCACCGTCAGCCTGATCACCGTGATCGGGCTCGTCACGATCGGCGGCTCGACCTACCTGATCCTGTACTCGCACCGGATCTACCGCCGGATCGAACGTTGGCTACGGGTGCTCGAGTGGACCGGAAGTCGGCGGGCCGAGCCCGCAGGGGCCGACCGTGCCGTCTACGCCATCCTCTACGGCCTCGGCAGATTCGGCCGCCACGTCGCCGATCAGCTCAGCGCGGCCGGCCACCGGGTGCTGGCGGTCGATTTCGATCCCCATCGGCTCGCTGCGAACAACCGCGAGGGGATCACGGCGGTGTTCGGCAGCGCCGAAGATCTGCACTTTCTCGAGTCACTGCCCCTCGCGCAGGCCCGGTTCGTCATCAGCACCATCCCCCTGCTCGACGTCAACATGGCGCTGCTTCACGGTCTTCGTCATCACGGATATCAGGGGCATGTCGTGGTGACAGCGCATACTCCGCACGACGCGGATCAACTGCGGTACGCGGGAGCGGAATTCATTCTCGAACCCTTCTCCCTCGCGGCGGAAGCGGCATCGGAGGTGTTCACCCGGCTCGCGGGAAACGAGGACGGAGGCGACACGCATCCCGGCACCGAGGCCGGTGACCGGAGACCGAAGGATCCGGATCAGTCCCCGACGTGAGGTGCACTCACGACACGATGCCGCGGCCGTCGTTGCGTTGGTAGACGTCGGGAATGCCGTCGCCATCGGCGTCCACGGTTTCCTGTTCGGCGATGAGCCGGTAGGCGCGGTTGCGGATCCGCAGCACCGCGGCGGCGACGACCGCGGCGACCACCGAACCGCCGAGCACACCGATTTTGACGTGATCGTCGGCCGCGCTGGCCTGCCCGTAGGCGAGTTCCCCGATCAGCAGGGACACGGTGAACCCGATGCCAGCGAGGATCGCGACCCCGAGGACGTCGATCCACCGCAGCCCGGCATCGAGGGTGGCCCGGGTGAACCGGGACAGCAGGTAGGTGGTGCCGAAGATTCCGCAGGTCTTGCCGACGATCAGGCCGGCGATGATGCCGAGCGCGATCGGATCGGACAGGGCGTCGGTCAGGCCGCTGAGTCCGCCGATGGTGACGCCGGCGGCGAAGAACGCGAACACCGGGACCGCGAACCCGGCCGAGAGGGGGCGGATGCGGTGTTCGAAGTGCTCGGCGAGGCCCGGTCCGGCGTCCGGGCCGCCGGCTGCGCGGCTGCGCAGGACCGGGACGGCGAAGCCGAGCAGCACTCCGGCGACGGTGGCGTGCACCCCGGAGGCGTGCACCAACGCCCAGGTCAGCGCGGCGAGGGGAAGCAGCAACCACCACGAACGGATCCGCCGCTGCACCGCTACGGTGAACGCGGCCAACGGGATCAGTGCCGCCAGCAGAGGCAACACCGACAACTTGTCGGTGTAGAAGATGGCGATGATGGTGATCGCGAGCAGGTCGTCGACGACCGCGAGGGTCAGCAGGAACGTGCGCAGCGTCGACGGGAGGTGGGTGCTGATCACCGCCAACACCGCGAGGGCGAACGCGATGTCGGTGGCGGTGGGGATCGCCCACCCCTGCAGAGCATCACCGCCCGTGCGGGCGTTGACCGCCACGAAAACTACTGCGGGTGCGGCCATGCCGCCGACCGCGGCGGCGATCGGCAGCGCCGCCCGGCGCGGGTCACGCAGATCGCCGGCGACGAACTCGCGTTTGAGTTCGAGGCCGACGACGAAGAAGAAGATCGCCAGCAAACCGTCCGCGGCCCAGGTTCCGATCGACAGGTGCAGGTGCAGCGCTTCGGGCCCGACCGTGAAGTCGCGCAGCGCGTCGTACCCGGCAGACCAGGGGGAATTGGCCCATACCATCGCGGCCACGGTCGCCAGGAGCAGGAGTGCGCCGCCGACGGTTTCCTTGCGGAGGATCGCGGCGATGCGGGAGGTTTCGGCCCACGATCCGCGGGGGAACAGGGGCGTTTTGGTCGTGGGGTGGGTGTTCACGCGGTTTCTTCCTGGTTATCGGGTGCCGTGGTGATCAGCTCGGCGACGGCGGCGGGGGCCTCACGCAACGCCAGATGCCCCACCCGGGGGAGGGTGTGGATGTCGACACCGAGCAGCGATCGCACCCGTGGGCGCAGTAGCTGTGGGGGCACCAGTCGGTCGTGTTCCCCGGTGGCGACGACGACCGGGGAACCGGACCAGCGGTGTACGGTCCGGGCGGGCAGGCGGTGCGGCGGCCGACCGGGGAAGCAGTGGTCGGCGACCATGCTGTACCAGGACACCAGGCTCAGGTCGGGGATGAACCGGGGCGACATCAGATACGACAGCAGTTGTTCGCTGTGCTCGAGGGTCGGGTTGAGTCGCCATTTCGCCCGCAGCCAGGTCAGCTCCCCGGTGCGCCGCATGGTGACGATGGCCGCCGGGTTGAGCAGGACCAGCTTCGCGACACGCTCGGACGGGGTGGACGCCAGCGCGATGCCGGCGCCGAGGGAATGGCCGACCAGGATCACCGGCTCGCCGCACAGCTGGGGGAGCAGCTCGTCGAGCCAGTGCCCATAGACCGGAAGCTGATGCCGGTACCGGTGCGGGCGCCGGGAGGAACTCAGGCCCGGCTCACCGGGAATGTCCGGGACCAGGACGCGGTGCTGTCCCCGCAGCGCGCACACGGTGGCCAGGCTCGTGGCCGCGTTCAGGTCGGCCCCGGGCAGCAGCACCACAGGCGGGCGCCCCGTGCTCGTTCCGGCCGACAGCACGGTGGTGACTCCCAGTGAGGTGTCGAACCGGTGCAGTGCGTGGGGGACGTGCCAGTGTTCGAGCCGGTCCCGGCAGGTGCGGCGAACCGGCAGGCTGTCCGCGGTCTCGTGGTAAATGCCGTGTGTGGCAAGGGGAACGTGCTTCATCGCGCTCACCGCGCCACGACCGGCGACAGGCCGGTCCGGTGTGGGTGGCTGACAGGCAGCAGAGATGGTGCGATCCACATGATGCGGTCCTCGTCGGGTCGATAGCGAGCGAAATTCTTTTGCCGACCAGACTTCCCGGCGCACCACTTTCACCCTATCGCGCCCGGCGACGAGTGCACGAACCCGGGCCGCTACCACCACCGGGTTGGCTGCTCCGAGCTGCTCGGTCGAGTGCGGGATGAGGCCGTGCGCATTGGTGACCGACAGGTGTTGGGAGTCGTGGACGGTGAGAATGTCGCCTTCGGTGACGAGGCAGATTGTCTCGTCGCAGACGGTGCCGGACAGATCGATCAGATGCACTCGGGGTCCGGTCGGGGCGCGTCCACCTGCACTCCTGACATCCCAACGCCAGATTCGCACTCTACCCTCCCGTTAGGGTAGAGTTCCGGCTTGGTCGGTGCTGCCAGCGCGGGGGTCGTTCCTGCGTGGGCCTGTGTTGCCCCGAGTCACCGCCCCAATTCCTGTGACGCCTCTTTGAGCGTCGTCGACGTCTAGGGCACCGGCGTGTGCACGCCGGTGCGAGATGGAGCTATTTGATGGCAGAACAACTCGATACGCCCGCGGAGACCATGTCCGTGCGGGTGGCGCTGCGGTCCCCACGCCGCCTCAAGACCGAGGTCCTGGCGGGCATGGTGGTCGCACTGGCACTGATCCCGGAGGCGATCTCGTTCTCGATCATCGCCGGGGTCGATCCCCGGGTGGGGTTGTTCGCCTCGTTCACGATGGCGGTGACCATCGCGATCGTCGGTGGTCGTCCCGCGATGATCTCCGCGGCCACCGGGGCGATCGCCCTGGTCGTCGCGCCGCTCTCACGTGAATACGGGTTGGACTATCTGATCGCCGCGGTCCTGTTGGCCGGGGTGCTGCAGATCGTCCTGAGCCTGCTCGGGGTGGCGAAACTGATGCGGTTCGTCCCGCGCAGTGTGATGGTCGGCTTCGTCAACGCCCTGGCGATCTTGATCTTCACCGCCCAGTTGCCGCACCTGATCGACGTGCCCGCCCTGGTCTACCCGATGGTCGCAATTGGGCTGCTGATCATGGTGCTGCTCCCGAAGGTCACCACCGTGGTGCCGGCGCCGCTGGTGGCGATCGTGCTGCTCACCGCGGCGACCGTGATCTTCGCGCTGAACGTCCCGAACGTCGGCGACGAGGGCGAACTCCCGTCGTCCCTGCCGTCCTGGCTGATCCCGGACGTGCCGTTCACCATGGACACCCTGTCGATCATCGCCCCGTACGCGTTGGCGATGGCCCTGGTCGGGCTCCTCGAATCGTTGATGACCGCCAAGCTGGTCGACGACATCACCGACACCCACTCGGACAAGACCCGCGAGGGTTGGGGACAGGGCATCGCGAACCTGGTCACCGGCCTGTTCGGCGGCATGGGCGGCTGCGCGATGATCGGCCAGACCATGATCAACGTCAAGGTCTCCGGTGCCCGCACCCGCATCTCCACCTTCCTGGCCGGGGTGTTCCTGCTGATCCTCGTCGTCGGCCTCGGCGACGTGGTCGCGCTGATCCCGATGGCCGCCCTGGTCGCGGTGATGATCATGGTCTCGGTCGGCACCATGGACTGGCACTCCATCGCCCCGAAGACGTTGCGGCGCATGCCTCGCAGCGAAACCACCGTCATGCTCGCGACCGTTGCGGTCACCGTCGCCACCCACAACCTCGCCTACGGCGTGATCGTCGGCGTGATCACCGCGATGGTGCTCTTCGCCCGCCGGGTCGCGCACCTGACCGAGGTCGTCGATATCGCCCACCCCGACGAGAACACCCGCGTCTACGCCGTCCGCGGCGAACTGTTCTTCGCCTCCAGCAACGACCTGATCTACCAGTTCGACTACGTCGGAGACCCGGAGAACGTCGTCATCGACCTGTCCGACTCGCACATCTGGGACGCCTCCACCGTCGCGACCCTCGACGCGATCACCACCAAATACGCTGCCAAGGGCAAGACCGTCACCATTGTCGGTTTGAACGCGGCCTCCTCCGAACGGCACGTGCGCCTGAGCGGACAGATGGGCGCCGGTCACTGACATCATGGTCCGGAAAGCAGGGAGAGGCGGAGGAGTGACGAGATGACAGGTCGCATCGAGGTTTCGACGGATCGGCACATGCAGATCGGTGAGGTCGCCGAACGCACCGAACTGTCGATCAAGACGATCCGCCACTACGACGAGGTCGGCCTGGTCACCCCGTCCGAACGCAGCGCTGGCGGGTTCCGGCTCTACACCGAGGCTGACGTCCAACGGCTGCTGGTGATCCGGCGGATGAAGCCCCTCGGCTTCACTCTCGACGAGATGCGCCAGCTCCTCGACTCCCTCGACATCCTCGACACCACCCAATCCGGCGAGAATCGGGCGGCTGCGCAGGCATTCGTCACCGAATGCCACGCGCGCGCCGAGGAGAGCTGCCGCAAACTCCGCAAACAGGTCGCCTACGCCGAGGAGCTGACTGCGCTGCTCGCCGACCACGCGGCCGGGTAGCTCGTAGTCCGATAAAGAACGTCGAACGGCAGATACGTGACCGGCACCTGCCGGCGCAGGGCCGTGGTCGGGCGCAGGGTGTTCGCCCTCTTCTGCAGGCGGGCGAACGACGGCCGGCCCTGGGCAAGGGCCACGATCTCACCGTCCAAGACGATGCGGCCACGCCCGCCGAACTTCTCGAACAGCGCCGCGGCCACCTCCGGGTACGAGGAGGTGACGACGTTGAGATTGCGGGTCCACAACACCGGCCGCTCGCCGCCGCCGACCGCAGCTAAGAGGCGGAAGCCGTCGTACTTCATTTCCGCCGCCCAGTCGCCGGTGTTCTCCGGTGGTTCACCCGGGGTGGCCAGCATCGGCGCAATCAGCCGCATAGGGCCGATTGTGCGCCCATCTGACCAGCTCCGACGACCTTTTCCGGGTCACGGCGCCGGGAATGCGGCGCGATCCCGGCCCCATCCGGGACCGGCCGGACTGCTCGACCAACGGTGACATGACACCCTGTCAGTCGACACGTCACGCCCGCCGAACGCCGGAAGGACCCCGCACCACCCATGACCACCTGGACCCTCTGGATCGGCGCCCTGCTGGTCGTCGGCGGCTCGGCCGCCCAGCTCACACATCGCACCGCGGCGGCCCGCGCCCTCTGGGTGCTCGCCGTGCTCGCCTTCATCGCCACGACCGTCGGGGCGGTGACCGCTGCCGAATTCTCGGTGCCGTTGGTGCTGATCCTCGTGGCCGCGATCGCGGCGACCTGCGCCCTGATCACGGTCACCCGTGAGCCGACAAACGCCAATGCCGCCGCGCGACCGGGGGCGCGGTGATCACCGCGGTCTGCGCCATGGTGCTCGGCGTCCTACTCGCCGGATCGGACCTGGCGGACCGGTGGCGCACCCGCCGGTCGGAGCGGGCGCGTATCGCCGAGATCGCCGCCGGTCTCGACCGCTTCCAGTGGTGGGTGCTCGAGGATCTCGCCGCCGCACGCCACGCGTTCCTGTACCGAGACCGCAGGCAGGGGGACGAGAAGGTCCGGGCGTTCCTCGCGGCCCGCGCGGCCGCCATCAAGGTCGGAATCCCCGACGAGGTGGCGGTATACCGGCTGGCCGACCAGATGATCCGGGAACGGGACCAGCAACGGCTGGGATAAACCCGCCCGTAGCGGTGCGGCCTCGGAAGTGTCCGACGAGTCCGTTCGTACCCGTCAGGTCCGTCGGGGCGCGAACCGCGTAGGTGCCGGTGACAGCAGGTCGATCGTCGGCTCCGCCCCACCGCCGCTTCATGCACAGAGCAACAGGCCGCCACGCACCAATCTGCGGAACCCCGCAGATCAGGACCGGGAACGGGTCACCGGTCTGGGCGGTGAGCGGCGACCTGTTGCTCGTCGCGATTGTCACCGTAGGTCGTCCCTCTGACAAAAATGGGTCGGAACACCGGCGCCCGCCCTCGACGAGATGCGCCAGCTCCTCGACTCCCTGCAGATGCTGGCCGCGGACCAGCCTGTCGAGGACAAGGCGGCAGCACGCATTTCCGTCCGAATGCCATGCCCGCGCCGAGGGAAGCTGCCGCACACTGCGGAAACAGGTCGCCTACGCCGAAGAGTTGACCGCACTTCTCGCCGGGCGTTCACCCGCGATCGCTGCGCGGCGGCCGGACGAGGTGCGGGCCGATGCTTCCCGGGCATAAAGCCCCACCGACCCGCACCACGCTCTGTGCCCCGATGTTCGAACGGGGAACCTGCTGGGCAGACACACCCGAACCCTCCGATCGCGGCAGTGCCGAGGCTACCACCAGCTCGAACAGGTGTGCGAAAACTGCGTCAATCGGCGCCCGATCTCTGGCCCCAACGGCAACCCGTTGGGGCCAGGCCAGTGCTTGGTGGGGTGAGAGGGCCGCGGGTGCCCGGCAGCGGCGACCGAGAACTCCGGGCGCCGCCCTACCACCAGCCTCGGGTCTGGCAGTGCGATCCCGCCCTGCTCCGGTGCGCAAGGGTGTCGCGTCCGCGCACTCGTCTGTCGGTGACGATCCGTAAACTCGGGGTTGTTCTGTCGAGCATCCCCCCAGATTTTGCTCGCAGAACACCCCCAGTGGCCCGGCATCACCCCCCGATGCCGGGCCACACCCATGTCGGAACCGGACGACTTACCGAGTGCGCGTTGTCATCTGCAGACAAAGGCCTTGAAACGGGTCTTGAACGGGGGTTGTGACACGTCCCCATCGACTCGGGTTCGAGGGATCTGCCCCACCATCCCGGCATACGGTTACGCGGGGTTACATCTACCTCTTCTGTCTGATCCGCGGCGCTTGTAGGCTTCCGCGCATGACTGACAGCGGACGCGAACTCGATCTCGTCATCTACGGTGCCACCGGGTTCGTCGGAAGGTTGCTCGCCGACTACCTCGCACGCACCGCCCCGGACGGCATCCGGATCGGCCTCGCCGGACGGTCCCAGGCGAAACTCGAGGCCACCCGGGCGACGCTCGGGGCCCGCGCCGCCGACTGGCCGATCGTCCTCGCCGAATCCAGTGACGCCGTCGCGCTCGCCGAGCTGGCCTCCCGCACACGGGTTGTCGCGACCACGGTGGGGCCGTACGCGAAGTACGGGGCCGAACTGGTCGCAGCCTGCGTCGCGGCCGGCACCGACTACGTCGACCTGACCGGGGAAGTGTTGTTCGTCCGGACAAGCATCGACGCCCACCACGACAAGGCCCGCGCCAACGGTGTGAAAATCGTGCACTCCTGCGGCTACGACTCCATCCCCTCCGACCTGGGCGTGCACGTACTGCACCAGAAAGTCCAAGCCGACGGCGCCGGGGAACTCACCGACACCACCCTGGTCGCATCGCTGAGCGGCGGCGTCTCCGGCGGGACCATCGACTCACTGCGCACCCAGATCGACGAATCGAGGAAGGATCGGGCGCTGCGCCGACTCGCCGCCTCCCCGTACTCATTGAGCCCCGACCGGACGAAGGAACCCGACCTCGGCCGACAATCCGACGTCGCAATGGTCGACGGCGCGGCCTTCCACCCGCAGGTACGCGGGTGGAAGGCCCCGTTCGTCATGGGCTCCTACAACACCCGCATCGTGCGGCGCAGCAACGCGCTCCAAGGGTGGGTGTACGGCCGGACGTTCAAGTACCGAGAGGTGATGAGCGTCGGTGACTCGCCACTGTCCCGCGTCTACGCGGCCGGTGTCGCGGCCATCCTCGGCGGGCTCGTCCTCGGTCTCAGCGTTCCGCCCAGCCGGTACGTCCTCGACCGCATCCTCCCTGCGCCCGGCGAGGGTCCCAGCGAGAAGACGCAGCGCAACGGCTTCTTCGCGATGGACATCTACACCACCACCACGACCGGCGCCCGGTACGCGTCCCGGGTGACGGCGCAGGGCGATCCCGGATACCGGGCCACCGCGGTTCTGCTGGGGGAGGCGGCCCTGAGCCTGGTGCTCGATCGCGACCGACTCCCCGACGAGGCGGGCGTCCTCACCCCGGCCACCGCGCTCGGTGACGTGCTCGTCGAACGACTGCGCGGTGCAGGGGTGGAGATTTCCGCCCGCGAACTCTGATGCGCCTCGGCTGGCGAGGACCACACGCTCAGGACTCGCCTACCCAAACCTCCTGATCGCACGCATTGTCTGCATTGCGTGCAATTAGGGCGGCCAGGCCCGACGTGTAGCCGTTCGTCGGGCCAGGTGGTGCGCGAAGACCTTGTGGGAACGGAGTTCTCGCGTCAGTGCGATCCGATCCTCACGGGGTGGCGCCGACGCGTTCGCGTGCGGTTGCGGCCGCTTCGGCGACGGAGCCGTGATGGATCGGCCCGTGTCCGGGCAGGAGAATGTCGGCGTCCAACTCTCCGATGATGCGCAGCGACTCCACGGCTGTGCCGCGGTCGTGGTCGAACCACCGTGGCAGCAATTGAGGTCCGGAGACCGGTGAGGTCAGGTGCCCGGTGATCAGAGCGTCCCCGGAAATCACCACACCGCGAGCGGGAAGATGGTAGACGGTGTGACCGGAGGTGTGGCCGGGCACGAGAACCGGAACTGGGGCACCCGGGCAGTCCAGGGCACCGGGTACGGGCATCGGCGTGGGGGAGTCGACGCCGTACTTGGCCGTGCCACCCAGCCGGACCAGCTTGACCGCCCACGGCAGGACCCCGGGCCGCCAGATATTGCTGAGCACATCCCACGGTGTCGCGACCTCATGGCATTCACGCCGGGCGTGCGCGACCTCGTCAGGGTGCACCAGCACCGGCGCCCCGTAGGTCTCGGCGAGATACTGGGCGCTGCCGACGTGGTCGACATGCGCGTGGGTGATGAGCACGGCCTCGACGCCCTGCGGGTCGCGTCCGATCGCCCGGATCGAGTCCTCGACGTCACCGCGCTGCCCCGGGTACCCGGTGTCGATTACCGTCACCGCGTCACCGTCGGTGAGCAGCACCCAGTTGACCATCTCGGAGTGCACAAAGAACACGCCGTCAGCGATTTCGACGGGCTTCATCGCGTGACCACCGCCGACATGCCGAAGTGTCGCGCATCTGCCTCGAAGGCCTGTACGCCCGACGCCCGGCGGTAGGCCATTCCGTCGTAGTCGACGAGCGTTTCGTGCACCGATCCGACCCCCATCCAATCTCTCCTCCTGTGTACTTGCTCCAGCGGGCAGGGTACGTGGTCAACCGTGTCGAGGTGAATTGACACGGGTGGCGTAGCGGGTCGAACCGTCGCTGCTCCCAGGCGACGCAGGGTCGTTCTCACTGCGGCCGCTGCGCTCGGAGACACCCCTGACCGATTGGCTGCGGACCGTGACGTGGAATTTTCCGCGCATAAGCTCGCCAATGAGTTTGCGCGAGATCCGCCGTCAGGACAGCGACATGTCGACATTGCTGTCGCAAGCGAGCGGGTCCTTTCGGTTCAGGGAGGGAGACGTGATGTTCGGGGACGTGTCGTGTCCCCAGCTAGAGGGATCCTCTCCACGGGTTCCGAACCTTGCAATGTATCGCTGTAGTGTTGGAACGTATGGACCGCTATCAGACCCCCGGACGCGTGTGCGGGCATTACAGCACGCCGTTGTAGGGTCCCTTCGAGGACAGTCCCGCACAGCGTGCCGTCGTGTCGCAGTCGGTCTGCCGGGTCGACCGCCGCACTGCAACCGAACTGCCACCCGCATCGCCGAGAAGGCGATGAACAGGAAGGACTCTCACCAGATGGCTAACCCACATCGACTGACCACCGACCAGGTCGTCGACCTGATCAAAGAGGAAACCGGTACCGAGCTGTCTGCCTCGACGTTCCGCGGGTACGTCTCCCGTGGGCAGGCGCCGGCGCCGGTGGAGAAGATCGGCCGCACTCCGCTGTGGAAGCGCTCGGAGATCGTCGAGTGGGCGAACAACAGGCCGGGCCAGGGTGCGCGCACCGACATCCGTAAACCACGTCGGCGCCGCGCCGAGTGAGCACCTTTCATTGTTGCGACACCGAAGACCTGGAGGCCGGTCCGCGGGAGTTCGCCCACCTGCACCTGGGTGGGGCTGGGCCGCACCACGCCAGCGGAGCCCCTGCGCGGGGGAGTGGTGGTGTGACCAGGCGGAGGTGGGCGCATGCTCTACGTGCATCCGGCCCGACGGATGCCGTTGATGCCGCACCTGTAGGCCCGAGAGTGCTTCTGCGGCTTCATGGGTCGGTTGTCGGACGGGGCGATCGGAGGGGCGGTACGGCGACTGGCGCTCGAATTGCATCACCGTGACGAAAGTGGCGTGGGTGTCGCGTGCGTTGGGGTCGTCTGGTGAAAAGCCGGTGAGCGCCGTTGATGAGGATCCTCAATGGATTGCGGCGGCGGCCGCTCGGAAACGGTGACAGGGTGCTGTGCAACGACGAGGCTGATCGCCTGCTTTTGGTGCGATGCAAGCATAGCTAGCGTAGCTAGCGATGCTGTGTTGTCCGGCGCGAGTACTGTTGTTTCGTTCGTATCGATGAAGGTGGGAGTGGAATCCGTGGCGCGTAGGGCTGTGGTGGAGTTGGTGGACGATATCGACGGGACCGTGTTCGGCGACGAGGGGGAGAGCATCCACTACGCGGTTGATGGCGTCGAATACGAGATCGACCTGAAGGGCGAGCACGCCAAGGAGTTCCGCGACGCTCTCGACTACTGGATTGCTCATTCCAGGAGGGTCGGCGGCAGGAAGCGCCGCTCGAATCGGGTGACGGATCCGATCGGATCGACTGCGAGGATGGGCGAGGTCAAGAAGATTCGGGAGTGGGCGACAGGGCAGGGCTACGAAATGTCCTCTCGGGGCCGGATCCGTGCCGACATCGTCCAAGCCTTCCACGACGCCCACTGACACTGATATGGCATCGCCAGTCCGAGGGCGGTGCCGAACACGTCGGGTGGGACCCGCGGCGGACGGTCCGCGTCGACAACCCTGAAGGTGTCGTCCACAGGTCGATGGTGGCACAGCCCGACGTGCTGCCGGCCGGTTAGGGAAGTGATCGGGTATCTATCGGCTGGTGGCCCAGGTGTTCGAGTCGGTCGAGTTCGGCGAGGAGGGCGTCTCGGCTGGTGTAGGTCTCGGTGGGGGCGCGAAAATCCTCGTCCGGGGAGGGATGGTGGACCTCCCCCCGGGGTCCATCGGCAGCGGTAAAGCAGACCGCGATGTGTAGTGGTTGGGCGAACTCACCTCAGGCTGTCGCGACGTGTTCCCGGTTCGGAACGTGGTCCCACGTGCCGTCTTCGTAGCTCTCCCACTCGCGGCGACCCGTGAGTATGCGCGTGAGGGTGGGATTGACAAGGTCGTACTCATCAGGCTTCGGGTTGTCGCCGGTGTCCCGGAGTTTGTGGTACTCCTCGACGGTCAGCTCCGGTGCGAGTTCGATGAGCGCCCGCTGTGCGGTCGCGTCGAATGGGTTGCTGAGGACCATTGCTCTGGAGTCGGGGAGACTCGCGTTCGCGATCGGGTTTGTGCCGCGGGTTTGTCGTTTGGCCTTGTTCCGCCTCTTTTTCGCGGCCTGCGTGGCCTGCGTTGCCTTCTTCGAGCGTCCCACGGATGTCCTTTGTTATGCGGTCTGTCATGGTCTCGTTGATAGGCCGGGAACGATACTGCACTGACGGTTGGCTTTTCATAGGTTCATCTCCCACCCCACACCGGCGACAGACAGTGGGAGATCGACGTACACGCTTAGATGACCGTTGCGTTGTACTTTGCGAGATGGGATCTGACCAGCTCCACCCCGGCGCGGTCATCGAGCACGATCGGGCCCCGGGACACCGTCATCAGATCATGCAGCCCCACACCGGCATTGGGCTTGATGGTCATGACGACGGAGAACCGGTCCTCGTCGTTGCGTGCCCGGTATTTGATACCGAGCACCCCGTCGGTTCCGTGCAGGATGGATGCCGCCCAGTCCCGGGTGATCCGGTAGTCGACGGGGTCGCATTTCGTCAGCCAGGTGTCCTGACCGATCGCCGCCAGATGTGAGCCGTGCACCAGTGCGACCGGGGCATCGTCGGTGACGGTGACCTGGGACAGGACCCGACCGGCCAGCTTGGCCTTCCGCAGGATCCGCGGCACGTGATCATCCAACGGTAGCGATCGGCAGTAGGTCTCCGCGATGCAGGTGGAGATGTCCTCCCCGAAATAGCTGTAGTGGTACGAGCCGTCGGAGGAGTCGAACCGTCCGCCTCCCGCTCCCGCCGGGGTCGGATTCAGGGTCAGGACACCGCGGTTCGGGTCGCCGGAGTGGATGCGCCAGAGCTTGGTTCCGGCGGTGAGCGACCCGATATGCGCGGTCACCGATACCGGTGGTGGGCGGTTAGGCAATGTCGTCGGCGATCTCGGCTCGCAGCAATGCGCGCACGGCGTCGTAGGATCCCTCGTCCAGAAGTTGGACCGGGGACTTGCGGTCGTCGGTCGACGGGTTGGGCGAGAGCCACCACGACGCGACCCCCCACGGATCATCCCGGGCACCGAGAACCACGTTGCCTTCCCGTACCAACTGATTCGCCTCCTCGGGCAGGGAGAACTGAAACTCCGGATACCGGAACTTCCCGGCCCGCTTGAGCCCGATGACCTCCCCTTTGGCGCTGAGTTTGCGCAGCGCATCGCTGGGGTTGGCCCAGTTCTTGCCGTAGGTGTCGGCGACCTCCTTGGCGGAGAGGTGCGGGAACGACAGGATGCGTTCGACGGCGTCGCTGAGCACCGTCTTCTCGTCGAGGATGTCGTCCGATTCGATGAGCTCGAGAATCGGGTCGTCTCGGTCGATCCGTCCGGCCAGCATGATGTGGGTGACCCGGTCGGCGACCAGCCGCATGCTCGGCCTCTTGTACAGCTCGGCGCGCATCCGGGCGATGAACTCGTGGTCACTCACACCGCCGCTGCGCTGTTGCGGATCGGACTCGTAGCTCGAGGCTGCGGTCTTGTGTGCCATGTTCCCCTCCTCGGTGCCCGGGCAGGTACCCTTACCGCTTCTATGTAGAAGTCTACCGTAGATCTGCGTTCGAGGGCAGGGCCCGGAAAGGGGGCCCCGATGTCATAGCCCGCCAAACCGGCCCGCACCTGGGCCGCTGCCGGCAGACGCCGCTCGCGCGCTGTGCGGACGCCATGCGCCCGGGTCTGTGCGACAAGTATGTGACCAGCAGGAACGATGCGCCACGGTGCAAGGCGAATCCAACGGACGGGAGCGTCGACGAAGACATCGAGTATGGGGGTGGGTCCCACGAACTGGGGCCGGTGCCTCGCTGATCGATGTCTCGGCGATCTCAACAGGGGCAAAGCCTGCATGAACCGCCGAGCGAAGGCTGGGTGCCCTGCCGCTGACAATCCGCGGGGCCCGGATCCTCCGCAGGACCCGGGCCCGCCAAGCCCGGTCCCGGCAACACGTCCGAGCTCCCCGGCATACTCACACCACAACAACCCCAACACACACCGGGAGACGGCACCGCCATGATCAGTTGGACCCTCACCATCGCCGCCGAAGACGCCGCGACCGCCCAGACCGGTGCCGCCCTCGACCTCCGCACCGCAGCCACCGAACTCATCGACGCCGCCAGAGCCTCCATCATCGAGTCCGACGCCGCACACCGCCCCGTCTACACGCTCACCCTCGACGGCGACTGGCTAACCTCGATCGCCACCTGCGAAACCCCCACCGGCGCACCCGACCGCGACCTCGCCCTCGACCGGCTCGCCGACATCGAAACCGAACTCGTCGGCCGCAACCGCGTCACCGACCCGAACTAACCGGCACCACGAGCCGTACAGGCGCGGGCGCGGCCGCACGGCGGTGACGGATTCGGGCGCGCGACGGCGATCCGGTCGACGAGAACATGGTGGTGGTCACCGTGAACGCGCTCGGCCGACTTCGCGCGGCCGACGTGGGTCCCTGCTCGCGGGCGAGGATGATCGTGGGGAAGCCACAGAAGGGCGGCCGGTCGGGCAGCAGCCCGTGAGACGGGCTGGGCACGGTGCCGGTTCACCGCCGGACGCGGCACCGCACCGGGAGTACGAGATGCTACGGCTCAGCCGGGGTGTCGGGCCCGGGCAGGATTCCCAGGACGGAAAGCAGGGTTCGGCAGTCGTCGGCGTCGTGGGCGTGCGCGGCAACAGCGAGCGGCGCCCGGCGGATGGAGTTCGTGCCCTGCTCTACCTTGAACTTCGCCATGACCTCACCGAATATCGCGGCGTTGCACCCCGATCCGACACCATCACACCGGGTGCCCGATAGGCGGCCGAACAACCTAGTGGGTGCTCCGACCTGACAACCTAGTGGGTGCTCCGACCTGCAGATCCGGACGTATCACCGGCGCCCCCGTGCCACGACGCACAACCGCGATTGCCGGTTCGCCCCACACGGATGTGCAGGGCGGCGATGGTGCCGATTCCGGCCGCAAGCACCAGCAGCAACAGGGCAATATTGGTCACGTCGATCTCCGTTCGATGGACTGCGGGGACGGTGTCAGCGGGCCTCACGCTGCTGATCGGGGCGGTCGTCGGCGAACATGGCCTCGATCCGGGACTTGATTTCTTCGGTACTGATCGCGGCGGCTGGTGTGGGACCGCGCACGCCGCCGTTGATCGCGGTGGCTGGTGTGGTCGGGGTGGTCATCGTGAGAGTCCCTGCCTTCGTCTCGATGTGGGGGCGATCCTGCGCGGGTGAGGCGTCGGGTCACAGTCCGACAGCGGTTTCGAGGAGATCGAGTTCGGCGTCGAGGTGATCGAGCATGGGGTGCAGGTCCGGGACGGTGCGGCGGCAGCCGGTGAGGCCGAAGACGATCTGGTCGTCGCTGCTGGTGCACGTGATGTTGAGTGCCTGCCCGGTGGTGGGGATGGACAGCGGGTAGAGGGATTCGAGTCGGGCCC
>NZ_JAAOQS010000094.1:0-35372 GCF_011603105.1 Rhodococcus sp. A14
GTCCAAGACGGCCCGGATGCTGGTTCTCGGGCCCGCGGCCACGAGCGAGATGAAATCGGTGGTTGCCGGTTCCGATGTCGTGCGGGTGTCGCATCGAGCCGAATGCCCGGTCGTCGTCTGGCGCGGCATCCAAGGCCACGAGGTCAGCGAAACCCGGCCCGTCGTGGTGGGGGTGGACGGCAGCGAACTGAGCGACCTGGCAGTGGCCCACGCGTTCGAGTTCGCGGCGTTCTTCGGCGCTCCCCTCGTCGCGGTGCACACCTGGGCCGAGCACTCCACCCTCGGTGCGTGGTACTCGGAGGAAAGACGCTTCACCGACTGGTCCGATCTGGTCCAGCACGAGGAGGCGTGGCTCGCCGAGAGCCTCGCCGGGTGGCGCGAGAAATATCCCGATGTCGAGGTCACGCGCTGCCTCGAGCGTGGTGGGCCGATGAAGGTACTCCTCGAGTACTCGTTCGGTGCACAGTTGATCGCGGTCGGCAGTCACGGGCGAAATCCGTTCACCGCGTCGATCGTGGGCTCGACGAGCCAGAGCCTCATCCACCACGCCCGGTGCCCGGTGCTCATCTGCCGAAAAGGCTGAACACCGGCAGGATCCGTTTCTCCCCTTTTCGATCAGCCTGATTCATATTCACGCTTCGCGGCGCCATTTCCCCGGCGGGGCGCGACCCGAATTCCTGTGCCAGAACACTGCCCTGACCTGCTGACATACAGAACATCACGGCGCTGATATCGGACACTCACACGCAGCAGAAAATGCCAAGTGCTGCAATCACACCAATTCGATTTCCTCCAGATTTCGGCACCGAATTTCGCGTTTATAGTTTCCGGCATGTCGGAGCCACGCCCATATCTCGTGTGCGCGTCACAGCGCAGCGGCAGCACTCTGCTCGTCGAATCCCTTCGCGCCACGACCGTGGCCGGCAACCCCGAGGAGTTCTTCCAGTACCTGCCGTCCACCAAGCGATCACCGCAGCCGCGGCAGTGGTTCGAGGGCGTCACCGACGAGACGGTGCTCGCACTGCTCGCCCCGCTCGAACCGGGGACCGCCGACACCCGCACCGCGGAGCAGTGGCGCGATCAACTGCTCAGCCTCGGTCGCACGCCCAACGGGGTGTGGGGCGGAAAGCTGATGTGGAATCAGGTGCCGCTCGTCCTCGACCGCGCCGCCGGACTTACGGACCGGTCCGGCGACGACCTGCGGTCCGCCCTCGACGACATCCTGGGCCGCGACCTCGCCTTCATCCATGTCTACCGGCGTGACGTCGTCGCGCAGGCGGTGTCGATGTGGCGGGCGGTGCAGACTTAGGTGTGGCGCGACGACGCCACGCCGCCCGCCCCGCACGACGGCGCCGAATACCACGCGGGCGGCATCGCGCACCTCGTCCGCATTCTGCGCGATCAAGATGCGCAGTGGCGCAACTGGTTCGAGGCCGAGGGACTCGACCACATCGACATCGGTTTCGACGATCTCGTCGCGCGGATTCTCGCCGAACTCGCCCGGCACGAGACGCTGCCGGCCTAGCCTGCGACGAGCCGGAGGAGTGCCTCGTGGAGCGCAATCCGGTCGTCGAACACACGCCGGCGCGGTCCGTACGCCTGAACCCGATCGTGCCCACGGCCTGCGACCACCACGACGTCGCCCGGCGCGGCGAGAGTGACGGCGGCGACGATCGCCTCGGCGCGGTCGGGTAGGACGAGCACGTCGGCGCCGCCACCACTGCGTGCTCCTCGCGCCACGTCCTCGCGCAGGCGCTGCGCGTCGTCGGAGTACGGACTCTCGTCGGTGACGATGACCGTGTCGGCGAAACGGGCTGCGGTCGCACCGAGCGGGACCCGCTTGCCGGGATCGCGCTCACCGGTTGCCCCGACGACGGCGATGACCCGGCCCCGTGTCAGGGAACGGAGGTACGGAAACAGACGTCGCTGACCGGCCGTGTTGTGCACGTAGTCGACGAACGCGAGGAACGGCTGGCCCGCGTCCACCGCCTCCAGGCGTCCGGGCACCGTGTCGAGGTTCTCGAGCCCGCCGACCGCCGAGTCGAGGTCCACACCGCGAGCCGCGAGGGCGGCGATCGCCGCCAGTGCGTTGTCCACCTGGTGCACTCCGAGTAGCCGGAGCCGCACCTGTTTCCGTGCCCCGGCGCCGTGAAGTGTGAACGACGTGCCGCCCTCGTCCGCATGCACGGCGGCCGCGTGGAAGTCGGCCGCCGCCGTCCTCGACGAGAACGTCACGCGGGGCACGGCGACGGTGGCGGCGAGGCGGCGTCCGAACTCGTCGTCGATGCCGATGGCTGCCGCGGCGCAATGCCCCGGTTCGAACAATCTGGCCTTCGCCGCGAAGTACGCGTCCATGTCGGGGTGAAAGTCCAGATGGTCGCGGGCGAGGTTGGTGAACACCCCCACCCGGAAGGACGTTCCGTCGATTCGGTGCAGAGCGAGGCCGTGGCTCGACACCTCCATCGCGACGGCGCCGATCCGGTGCTCGGCGAACGCGGCGAGGGTCTGCTGGAGTTCGCACGCCTCGGGAGTCGTCCGGGTCGCGGTGCGTGACCCGTTCGGTCCCCGGACGGTGATCCCCGTCATCATGCCGGTGGCGACACCTGCCGCGCGCAGTCCCGCGTCCAGCAGATACGCGGTGCTGGTCTTCCCGTTCGTCCCGGTCACGCCGTAGACGTCGAGTGCCTCGGACGGATTGCCGTAGACCCACGCTGCCAACGGACCGAGAACACGACGCGGATCGTCCACCACGACCGTCGGCAGGACGTCCGACCCGCGGTCGCTGAGCATCGCGACAGCACCGCGCGCCGCGGCCTCGACCGCGAACTCGATCCCGTGCCGGTGCCGCGCCGGCAGCGCCGCGTACACGTCGCCGGCCCGGACGAGCCGAGAGTCCTGGTTGATACCCGTCACCGCTGCCTCGCCGGACCCGCGGAGCGTCGCCGAGCGGCCGAGGCGGCGCACCATCTCGCGCAGTAGCTTCGGCGGGGTACACCGCGGGCAGTCGACGCTCACGCTTCCAGTGCACCACTGCCGTGCAGGTCGCGGCGACGGAACCGCATCATCCGGCCGCTACCCGGCGGTTACGTCGCTCCGCGGCTCGGTGAGGATTCCGCGTGCCGAACTGTAGGCCGAACGCACGTCCGGCACCCGGCCGAGTGTGGCGAGGTATTCCTCCATCGCCTTCCGGGCGTAGGCCGTCCCCTCCGCCTCGCTCGGAATCGAGTCGCCCGTCGCCCGCCGCCACGTCGCGAGTTCCAGCGCCAACTCGGCCTGTGTCCCGGCGAGGTCCTCGGTGTCGGCCAGGTTGTCGCGCTCGCCGGGATCGGCGACCAGGTCGTAGAGTTCCCGGCTCGGACGCGGCCCGAGATGCTCGGTGCCCAGCGCCGCACCGGACAGACTGTTCTCGATGTCGAGGGGCAGATCGAGCTTGGGCCGGGGTGCGTAGTTCTCGATGTAGCTGAACTGCTTGGTGCGCACCGCGCGAATGGGATCGAAGCTGTCGTGGAAGGTCTTCTCCGTGAACAGGACGTCGCGCGCCGTCGCCTCCGACCGGCCCAGCAACTGCCCGGCGTGGGACACGCCCTCCACCGCCGCGGGGATCGGGATCCCGAGCAGATCGAGGAGGGTGGGAACCAGATCCACCCCACTGAACAGGTCGTCGTAGACGCGGGGCGTCGCCCGCAGCCTTCGCGGTGGCCGGATGATCGTCGCAATTCCCGTGCCCGGCGCATACAGTGTCGACTTCGCACCGGGGAACGCCTCGCCGTGGTCGGTGAGGAACACGACCCACGTGCTGTCGTCGAGCCCCTCGTCGTCCAGCGTCTGCAGCAACCTGCCGACGGCCGCGTCGGCCACCTCGATCGACCCGTGGAATCCGGCCAGATCCGCACGGACCTCCGGCCGGTCGGGCAGGTACGACGGAACGTCGAAACCCTCGGGATCGGCGGGGACATACCGGTCGACCGGGTACGGGCGGTGGGTCTCGAAGAAACCCGCGGTCAGCAGGAACGGTTGCGGAGGGAACCGCGCCAGCCACCGCGACGCCCGATCGGTGACGTATTCGCAGTACGAGTTCGTCACGTCGTACTCGTGGAAGCCGAGCCGCTTGGGGTACGCGGTCTCGTGCTGCATCCCGAACAGAGCCGTGTACCAGCCCGCCTCCGCCAGCAGGGACGGCAGCGTTCGGACGTCGTCGTGGTACTGCCAGCCGTGGTGTGCGAGGCCGATCAGACCGTTGCTGTGCGGGTACCGGCCCGAGAACAGAGCGCCACGCGACGGCGAGCACAGCGGCGCCGCCGCATGCGCGTCCGTCAGCAGCACACCCTCCGCGGCGAGCCGGTCCAGGTTCGGACTCCGCACCCCCGACGCGCCGTAACACCCGAGGTGACGGCCCAGGTCGTGCCAATGCACGATCAGAACGTTGTCACGGACGGGATTCACCGGGGTCGCCACAGTCGCCTCCTACATCAGCGGGGAGTTACAGGGAGACCGGAACTTCGGCCTCCGGGAGTTCGGGTGCCCGCGTCGCCCGCGCGTACACGGTCTCGCCTTCCTGCAAGCCGAGCGCCGCGCTGTCGCCGCGAGTCACCTGCGCGGAGAACGGTTCACCGGTCGCCTCGTTACGCAGATCCACCCGCACCTCGAATCCCAGGTGCACCACGCGCTCGACGGTGGCCCGGGTGACGCCGAGCGATTCGGCCGTGCCGGCCTCCCGCGCGAGGGCCAGGTCGGGATCGCGGCCGAGACGGATGTCGTGCGGTCGGACCAGCTGACCGTTGAGCTTGGCCACCGACCCGAGGAACGACATCACGAAGTCGTTGCGCGGACGATCGTAGAGGTCCTCCGGTTCGCCGATCTGCTCGATCCGGCCCTTGTTGAGGACCGCGATCCGGTCGGCGACGTCGAGCGCCTCCTCCTGGTCGTGGGTGACCAGCACGGTGGTCACGTGCACCTCGTCGTGCAACCGGCGCAGCCACGTGCGCAGGTCCGTGCGGACCTTCGCGTCGAGTGCGCCGAACGGCTCGTCGAGGAGAAGCACCTTCGGGTCCACGGCCAGGGCCCGCGCGAGCGCCATCCGCTGACGCTGACCGCCCGACAGTTGCGCCGGATAGCGGTGCTGGAACCCGTCGAGGCCGACGATCTCGAGAAGCTCGTTGACCTTCCTGTCGATCTCCGGCTTGGGCCGCTTGCGGATCTTCAGACCGAACGCGACGTTGTCGCGCACCGTCATGTGCTTGAACGCCGCGTAGTGCTGGAACACGAAGCCGATGTCCCGCTTCTGCGGGGAGATGTCGGTGACGTCGTTCCCGCCGATCACGACGGTGCCGGAGTCGAGGGACTCCAGTCCGGCGATGGACCGGAGCAGCGTCGACTTGCCCGAACCACTGGGCCCGAGGAGCGCGGTCAGCGAACCCGAGGGGATGTCGATGGTGACGTCGTCGAGAGCAGCAAAGGACCCGTAGTTCTTCCGGGCGCCGGTCACGGTAATCATGTGGTGCTCCTCTTGCGGTCGAGCAGAGTCATCAGAAGCAGGGTGATCAGCGCAATGCCCATCAGCAGGGTGGCTGCGGAGTACGCACCGAACGTGTTGTGGTCGTCGATGTAGCGCGAATGCACGAGCAGGGTCAGGGTCTGCGAAACCCCGGGGAAGCCCGAGGACACCATGATCACCGCACCGAACTCGCCCAGCGAGCGGGCGACGGTGAGGACCACACCGTAGGTCAGGCCCCAGCGGATGGCGGGCAGTGTGATCAGCCAGAACGTCTGCCAGCGGCTCGCGCCGAGCGTCGCGGCGGCCTGTTCCTGTTCCTCGCCGATCTCGTGCAGGACGGGTTCCACCTCCCGCACCACGAACGGCAGTGTCACGAAGAGGGTGGCGATGACCATGCCGGGAAGCCCGAAGATCACCTTGAACCCCAGCGATTCGAGCCCGCCGAACCAGCCGTTGGCACCCCACAGCAGGATCAGTGACACACCGACCACGATGGGTGAGACGGCGAACGGCAGGTCGACCACCGCCTGCACCAGGCCGCGACCGGGGAAGCGGCCCCTCACCAGCGCGAGTGCCGTGACGATCCCGAACACCACGTTGACCGGGACGACGATGGCCACGATCAGCAGGGACAGGTTGAGCGCGGAGATCGCGGCGGGGGTGCTGATCGACTGGATGAAGGCGCCGATCCCGTTCTCGAACGTGCGGAACAGAATGATGACGATCGGCACCACCAGCAGGCCGAACAGGTAGAGCAGCGCGACTGCGCGCAGGGTGATCCGGGTGGACCCAGAGAGCTTCATTCCGCCTGCTCCTCACGACGCTGCCCCCGGCTGGCGAAGACCCGGAGGGCGAACAACGTCACGAACGCGATGGCCAGGAGAGCCACCGACACGGCCGCCGCGGCGGCCGGCCGATCGATTTCGATCTGCTGTTGAATGTACTGGGAAGCGACCTGTGTCTCTCGGGGAATGTTTCCGCCGATCAGGACGACGGATCCGTACTCGCCGATCGCGCGGGCGAACGCGAGCCCCGCGCCGCTGATGATCGCCGGGGTCAGGGTGGGCAGCACGACTCTCCGGAAGATCGTCACGTTGTCCGCGCCGAGTGAGGCCGCGGCCTCCTCGACTTCCCGGTCCACCTCGATGAGCACCGGCTGCACCGAGCGGACGACGAACGGCAGCGTCACGAACGCCAGTGCCACGATCAGACCGGGCTGCGTCGCGTTGAGGTGGACGCCGATCGGGCTCTCCGGGCCGTACAGCGACAGCAGCACGATGCTGGCCACGATGGTCGGCAGCGCGAACGGCAGGTCGATCAGCGCGTTGACGGCCCGCTTGCCGGGAAACTCGTCGCGCACCAGAACCCACGCGATGAGCGTGCCCATGATCACGTTGATCACGGCCACCACCACCGACACCACGACGGTGACGCGCAGGGACGCCACCGCCACGGGCGAGGTGATCGCGTCCACGAAGCCGCCGATTCCGTCGCCGAACGAGGCGACGGTGAGCGCGGCGAGGGGCAGGACCACGATGATGCTCAGCCAGAGCGTCGCGATGCCGATGCCGAGGGGTCCCACCGCACCGGTGACCCGGGCGACCTTCTTGCGCGTAGGCGGAACGGGCGGAGACGGCACCGTGGTGCCGCGTCCGCCCGTCGCCGTCGTCGTGTCGCTCATGTCGGTCTTACTTGGTTGCGTTGTCGTAGATCACTGCGATGGACCCGGTGTCCTTGGCGAACACCTCGGAGTCGACCTTGGACCAGCCGCCGAGATCGGCGATGGTCCACAGCTTGGCCGGCTCCGGGAACTTGTCGGCGAACTCCGTGGCCACCGCGGGATCGACCGGGCGGAATCCGGCCTCGCCCCACAGCTTCTGCCCCTCGGGGGTATAGAGAAAGTCCTTGAACGCGTTGGCCTTCTCCAGGTTCTTGCTGTTCGACAGCACCGCGACCGGGTTTTCGATCTTGAACGTGGTCGGCGGGGTCACGTGCTCGACGGGGTCGCCGTTGCCCTCGATGAACAGCGCCTCGTTCTCGTAGCTGAGCAGCACGTCGCCGGTGCCCTGCAGGAACGCCTCCGAGGCCTCGCGGCCCGACTTCGGCTGAATCTTCACGTGGTCGTTCACCAGCGAGGTGATGTAGGCCAGACCGGCCTCCGGGTCCTGACCGCCGTTGCTCTTCGCCGCGTACGGTGCGACCAGGTTCCACTTCGCGGATCCGGAGCTGAACGGGTTGGGGGTCACGACCTCGACGTCGGGACGCAACAGGTCGTCCCAGTCGCGGATGTTCTTCGGGTTGCCCTCACGCACGACGATGGTGACGACCGACCCGAAGGGAATTCCGTTGTAGGCGTCCTGGTTCCAGCTCTTGTCCACCAGGCCGGCGTCGACGAGGCGGGTGATGTCGGGTTCGACGGAGAAGTTGACGAAGTCGGCCTCGGCGCCGTCCTTGACCTTGCGGGACTGGTCACCGGAGGCACCGTAGGACGGCTGGAAGGCCACGCCCTTGCCCTCGTCGGTGGCGTTGAACGCGGGGATCAGCTTGTCGAAGCCCGGCTTCGGCACGGCGTACGCGTACAGGTTGATGGTGCCCGCACTGCCGTCGGCACCGGCCGAGTCGCTGCCGACGGTGTCGCTGGCGCCGCCGCTGCACGCGGTCAGCGCCACAGCTCCGAGCGTCACGAGGGCCGTGAGAAGACTGCGAGAACGGCGTTTCATGGGAGAAACCTTCCTGGGGATCTGTCACAGAGGGGTGGTGCACAAACGTGGGAGGGGGTTCGAGAGGAGGAACGCAGGGATCGCCCGAGCGGGCATCAGGAATGCGAACGAAAATCAGCAGCGCGAGACCGATCGAACGGGTGCGGTGTCACCCGCACGCATTGCTGTGTGCGAGGAGAAATCAACAACAGTCGATGTCGGCGACTGCGAGCATGCCGACAGCGATCAACGCCAATTCATGGCGGACCTGGTGTACAGCGGCTTCAGACACGCCGTGGACTGTAGCAGAGGCTGAACCAACCGCCCACATCGAACGGGATCTACCGGGTGACCAGCCATGCGACGACGACGAGGACGAGCAGCGCGAGCAGCGCGAGCGTGACGCGGGAGCGCGGCATCAGGGTTCCTCCACCTTCGAGACGTCCCGCCTGAGCAGGACGAAGACTGCGGCCAGGCCACGATCGAGCAGCCACGCCAGTCCTCGGCACACCGGCACCATCACCAGCAGCACGAGAGCGACCTGCGGAACGAACGGGAGCCCGGCGATCCACAGCTCGAAGCCGTCCCACCAACTCGCCATCCGGTCCACGGTTGCCACCCTATCGTTCGCCGGCACCGAGTCGGCGCACAGGTGGACGCCGCGACGACGACAGCCGATGATAAGCAGATGGTGTCTCTCGATGCGCACTCGGACGACCAACCCCGCTCCGCCGCGCATCGTCACCGTCGCGCGTTTCCGCCGATCGACGATTACGCATTCCTGTCGGACTGCGAGAACACGTGCCTGATCGCACGGAACGGCGCGGTCGAGTGGATGTGTATCCCCCGGCCCGACTCCCCCAGCGTCTTCGGCGCCGTCCTCGACCGCAGCGCCGGCCACTTCCGGATCGCACCGTACGGGCAGAACGTGCCCGCCGCCCGCCGCTACCTGCCAGGGGGACTGATCGTCGAGACGACGTGGCAGACCCCGACAGGGTGGCTCATCGTCCGCGACGCACTCGTGCTCGGCCCGTGGCACAACGTGGAGCAGCGGTCCCGCTCCCGCCGCCGCACCCCCACGGACTGGGATGCCGAACACATCCTGCTGCGGACCGTCAAATGCGTGAACGGCACCGTGGACCTCGAGATGAGCTGCGAGCCCGCGTTCGACTACCACCGCGGCGACGCAGTGTGGGAGTACACCGGCAAGGTCTACGAGGAAGCCACCGCCACCTGCACGTCGAGCGGCCCGGGCGACCACCCGACACTCCGGCTGACCAGCAACATGAAGCTCGGGCTGGAAGGGCGCGAGGCCCGCGCCCGGACCCGGATGGTCGAGGACGACAACGTGTTCGTGGCACTGTCCTGGTCGCACCTGCCTGCGCCGCAGACGTACGACGAGGCTGCCGAGAAGATGTGGCAGACGGCGAAGTTCTGGCGGGAATGGATCACGACCGGCCGCTTCCCCGACCACAAGTGGCGTGGCTACCTGCAGCGCAGCGCCCTGGCCCTGAAGGGGTTGACGTACGCCCCCACCGGCGCGCTGCTCGCCGCGTCGACCACGTCGCTTCCGGAAACCCCCGGGGGTGAACGGAATTGGGACTACCGCTACGCGTGGGTCCGCGATTCGACGTTCGCGCTGTGGGGTCTGTACAGCCTCGGACTCGACCGGGAGGCCGACGATTTCTTCGCGTTCCTCTACGACGTGTCCAGTGCCGACGACGGCAAGTACCGGCCGCTGCAGGTGATGTACGGCGTCGGCGGCGAGCGGACCCTCGTCGAGGAGGAGCTGCCGCATCTGTCCGGCTACGACGGCGCGCGTCCGGTCCGGGTCGGAAACGGCGCGTACGACCAGGATCAGCACGACATCTGGGGAACGATCCTCGATTCCGTGTACCTGCACGTGCGATCGCGCGAGCGGGTGCCGGAAACGCTGTGGCCGATGCTCAAACGTCAGGTCGAGGAGGCGATCGAGCACTGGCAGCTCCCCGACCGCGGCATCTGGGAGGTGCGCGGCGAACCACAGCACTTCACGTCGTCGAAGATCATGTGCTGGGTGGCGCTCGACCGGGGCGCGAAACTCGCCGAGCAGCAGGGCGAGACGAGTTACGCGGACCAGTGGGCCGAACTGGCCGACGAGATCAAGGCCGACATTCTCGAGCACGGCGTCGACGCACGCGGAGTCCTCACCCAGCGGTACGGCAGCGACGAACTCGACGCCTCACTCCTCCTCGCTCCGCTCCTGCGGTTCCTGCCCGCCGACGACCCGCGTATCCGCGCGACTGTGCTCGCCATCGCGGACGAGCTGACCGAGGGCGGGCTGGTGCTGCGCTACCGGGTGGAGACCACGGACGACGGGCTGACGGGCAAGGAGGGCACGTTCACGATCTGTTCGTTCTGGCTCGTGTCGGCGCTCGTGGAGATCGGTGAGCTCGACCGCGCGAAGCGCCTGTGCGAGCGGCTCCTCGGGTTCGCCAGCCCCCTCGAGTTGTACGCGGAGGAGATCGATCCCGGGTCGGGACGGCACCTGGGCAATTTCCCGCAGGCGTTCACCCATCTGGCGTTGATCAACGCGGTCGTTCACGTCATCCGCGCCGAGGAGGCCGCGGCGAGCGGCTTCCACCCTGCCCACTACGCGGTGTGATCAGGCCGAGGACCCGCGACTGCGGTTACTCCGCGAAACGGTGTAGCAACCGCTCCGCGTCGGCCGCGATCTGCCGCACCACGACACCGGCCGGCCGCTCCGACGTGACGAGACCAGCCGCCTCCCCGGCGTACACGACACCGAGGTCGGGATTCGCGGGGTCGTAGGCGGCGGCGAGTTCGGTGTCGGGGGCGTGTGCGCCGTGCCAGCGGGACGTGAACTCGTTGCTCAGGGCCCGCCCACCCCATCGGGCCGGCCACGGCTGGCTGCGCGCCTGGTCGAACACCGACGTGTACACGGTGTCGGCGCTGCCCGCCGCGATCAGCTTGTCGCGGGCGTACTCCGGTCCGATGGTTTCGGGGCTGGCCAGCAACGCGGTCCCGATCATCGCGCCTTCCGCGCCTGCGGCGAGAACAGCGGCGAGACCGCGGCCGGTCGCGATGCCGCCGGCCGCGAGCACGGGCAGCGCGGTGGCGTCCAGGATCTCCTGCAGCAGCGGCAACGTCCCGATCCGGCCGGTGTGGCCGCCCGCCTCGGCGCCCTGGGCGATGACGAAGTCGACGCCCGCCGCCTCCACGACCCGCAGATCGTCGACCGTGTTCACCTGCGACATCACGAGCGCCCCGGTGGCGTGCACCCGCTCCACGTAGGGCGCGGGATCACCGAACGACAGCGACACGACCCGCGGGTTCTCCGCCAGCGCGGCGTCGAGCAGAGCGTCGTCGTCGTCGAGCGCCCAGGTCATCAACCCGATACCGAAGGCGTCGCCGCCGATGCTCCGCGCGACCGCCGTCTCCTTCGCCACCCACTCCGGGGTGGCGTAGCGCGCCGCGCCGAGCAGGCCGAGCCCACCTGCCTTCGACACCTCGCCGACGAGGGCCCCGCCGGCCCGTCCGCCCATCGGGGCGCCGAAGATCGGTACCTCGATTCCCAGTGTCCGGGTGAGCCAGGTTTCGAGGGCCACGTGCCGCACCTACTTTCGATCAGACGTCGACGGAGGAGAACCAACCGAGCGATCGCGCTACTTCTTCGGCTTGTCCCCGACCGATTCGGACGACAACGCGGCTACGAAGGCCTCCTGCGGAACCTCGACCCGGCCGATGGTCTTCATCCGCTTCTTGCCTTCCTTCTGCTTCTCGAGCAGCTTGCGCTTACGGCTGATGTCGCCGCCGTAGCACTTGGCGAGCACGTCCTTGCGGATCGCGCGGATGTTCTCACGCGAGATGATCTTCGAGCCGATCGCCGCCTGGATCGGCACCTCGAACTGCTGCCGGGGAATCAGCTCACGCAGCTTCGACGTCATCCGTCCGCCGTACGCGCCGGCCGCGGAGCGGTGCACGATCGACGAGAATGCGTCGACCGCCTCACCCTGCAGCAGGATGTCCACCTTCACCAGGTCGGCCTGCTGCTCGCCGGCCTCCTCGTAGTCGAGGCTGGCGTACCCCTTGGTCCGCGACTTCAGGGCGTCGAAGAAGTCGAACATGATCTCGCCCATGGGCATCTCGTAGCGAAGCTCGACCCGGGTCTCGGACAGGTAGTCCATGCCGCCGAGTTCACCGCGCCGGTTCTGGCAGAGCTCCATGATCGCGCCGATGAACTCGCTCGGCGCGATGACGGTGCACTTCACCATCGGCTCGTAGACCTCGCGGATCTTGCCCTCCGGCCAGTACGACGGGTTGGTGACGACGTGCTCGGAGCCGTCCTCCATCACCACCCGGTACACCACGTTCGGCGAGGTCGAGATCAGTTCGAGCCCGAATTCGCGCTCGAGGCGGTCGCGGGTGATCTCCATGTGCAGCAGTCCGAGGAATCCGCAACGGAAACCGAACCCGAGCGCCACCGACGTCTCCGGCTCGTAGGCCAGGGCGGCGTCGTTGAGCCGCAACTTGTCCAGGGCGTCGCGCAGCACCGGATAATCCGACCCGTCGAGCGGATAGAGGCCGGAGTAGACCATCGGCTTGGGGTCGCGGTACCCCACGAGGGGTTCCGTCGCACCGCCGCGCGCGGCGGTGACCGTGTCGCCGACCCGCGACTGCCGGACGTCCTTCACACCGGTGATGAGGTAACCCACCTCGCCGACGCCGAGGCCGATACTGGCCTTCGGTTCGGGCGAGATGATGCCGACCTCGATCAGATCGTGGGTGGTGCCCGTCGACATCATGGTGATCTTCTCGCGCGGCGAGATCCGGCCGTCGACCACGCGCACGTAGGTGACGACTCCGCGGTAGGCGTCGTACACGGAGTCGAAGATCATGGCGCGCGCCGGACCGTCGGGGTCGCCGACGGGGGCGGGGATCTGCCGCACGACCTCGTCGAGCAGTTCCTTCACACCCACGCCGGTCTTGCCGGACACGCGCAGCACGTCCCCCGGTTCGCACCCGGTGATGTGCGCGATCTCCTCGGCGTACCGGTCGGGGTCGGCGGCGGGCAGGTCGATCTTGTTGAGCACCGGGATGATGGTGAGGTCCTTCTCCATCGCCAGGTACAGGTTGGCGAGAGTCTGGGCCTCGATACCCTGCGCGGCATCCACCAGCAGGACCGCACCCTCGCAGGCCTCGAGTGCGCGCGAGACCTCGTACGTGAAGTCGACGTGCCCGGGGGTGTCGATGAGGTGGATGACGAACTCCTCGTCGCCCACCTTCCACGGGAGCCGCACGTTCTGCGCCTTGATCGTGATGCCACGCTCGCGTTCGATGTCCATGCGGTCGAGGTACTGGGCACGCATCTGCCGCTCCTCGACCACACCGGTGAGCTGCAGCATGCGGTCGGCCAGCGTCGACTTGCCGTGATCGATGTGCGCGATGATGCAGAAATTCCGGATCCGGGCAGGATCCGTGAACGTCTTGTCGGCGAAACTGCTGATGGGGGACCCCTTACCTGGACCGGCACCGGCCCGGTTCCGGACCACTGTCACCTGTCAGGATATCCAAGCCACCGCGTTGCGGCTGCCGCGGCATACACGCACTAAGCTCGGCGGCCATGGCGAGCACGTGGAGCAGCATCGGGAAGACGTTGGGCCGACTTGCACGGGACAAGGGCCCGCAGCTTCTCCAGCAGTTGCAGAAGTCCGGCGCGCTGGACCGCGCGGCCGGTGTCCTGACCGGGTCGACGGCCGCCGCGCCGAAGCCGGCCCCGGGTCGTCCGGTCACCGCGAACTCCGCCCCGACAGCCCATCGGGCACGGAGGGTGGAGTACTCCCCCGACCTGGACGGTCGCGCGGATCCCGGCGAAATCGTCTGGACGTGGGTGGCGTACGAGGAGGATCCGAGCCAGGGCAAGGACCGCCCGGTGCTCGTCGTCGGACGCGATGGCGACACCCTGATGGGGTTGATGCTGTCCTCGCAGAGCAAGCACGACGGCGACCGGGACTGGATCGCGGTCGGCACGGGGGCGTGGGATGCGGAGGGCCGTCCGAGCTGGATCCGCCTGGACCGGGTGCTGGACGTGCCGGAGGCGGGGATCCGCCGCGAGGGTGCCGTGATGGCCCGGGACACGTTCGAGATCGTGGCGCGGCGTCTGCGGGCGGACTTCAGCTGGCAGTGACGCGGTCACCGGCCTAGATCTTCGGCGATCATCTCGGCGATCGCGGTCATCGCGAGCGCGTTGGGGTGTGCCGGTTCAGCGGGTGACTGCGGCAGGATGCCCTCGAACCATCGCTGTCCCGCCGGCGCGCAGGCGTCGTGCCCACCGTCCACGGCGGCCGTCGCGATGTCGACGTAGTGCACGCCGTACCTGGCCGCGGCCTGGGCGTAGATCTGGTTGAACCGTGCGAAGTATTGCTCGAGCCAGACCGCGTCCGCGTCGGACACGGGCAGGTTCGGCCAGCAGCCGCGTCGTCCGACGGAGCCGCCGTGCCCGATCAGGTAGACCTCGGCGTTCGGCGCCTTCGCGACGATCGCAGCCACCACGGCGTCGACCTGGGGCGCCATCTGCGCGATCCCCTCGACCGTGAGTTGCTCCGCCCGTGGGTTGTTGCGGCAACCGGCATCTGCGCCGGGAACGACGGCGCCGCATCGCACCGACACGGGCAGGTGATTGGAACCGCCCCCGCCGATGCTGAGCGTCACGACGTCGGTGTCCGGGCGGAGCGCGTCGATCTGCGGCGGAGCGAATCCCGTCCCCACGAACTGCGGCGTGCTGATCACGTGGGCGGGTTTCGCGGCGGAACAGGTGACGTCGACGACGGTGGCTGCGCCGATCAGCCGCGCCAGCTTCGCCGGGTAGTTCAGGTCCGGTGATCGCAGGCACAGGTCGCGGTGCTCGGAGAACTCGATGAGCGGCCCGGCCGCCCGGGAGTCGCCGAGTGCCACATATGTCGGTCCCCGCCGCGGCGCGTCCTCGGCGGTCGCGGTCGCCGGGATCACCCCGGTGAGCGCGAGAACGACGCACGTGACGATTGCGGCTCGCAGGGCGCGCCGGTCCGGGACGGGTCGGTGGGTGCTCAGCTCTGCAGTCGGTCGTACCGGCCGAACAGCGACCGGTACACCAGCGCTCCCACCGCGCCACCGATCAACGGGAACACGATGAACAGCCAGACCTGAGCGAGCGCGCCGTTCTGGTACGGCGCGACGGCGAGACTGCGGGCGGGGTTGACGGACGTGTTGTCGATCGGGATCGACACGAGGTGGATCACGGCGAGCGTGAATCCGATGGAGACACCGGCGAGGGGGACGTCGGAGATCTGGTCGGTGGATGCGAGGACCACGAACACGAGCAGCGCGGTGAGCAGGACTTCGATGATCATCGCCGCACCGATGCCGTACCCGTTCTCGATGACCCCGCCGAGCGGCCCCTTGATGGCGGACGGGCTGTGGGCTCCCCAGCCGTTGGCGCCGAGACCGTCGGCGGCCCGGTTGTACGAGGGCAGGCTCTGCGCGATCGCGTAGACCACCACTCCGGCGACGAGACCGCCGATGACCTGTGCCACGACGTACAACCCCGCCTTCGCGACGGACAACCGGCCGAGCGCGAGGTGTCCGACGGTGACGGCCGGGTTGACGTGGCAGCCCGAGATCGGGCCGATGGCGTAGACGAGGAAGAGGAGCGTCAGTCCGAATGCCAGTGCCACACCGAGGTTTCCGACCTTGGCTCCGGCGAAGACCGCCGTACCCACCGCCGCGAAGACGAGTACGAACGTACCGACCGCCTCTGCTACGTATTTCTTGAGATCCGAGATCGGTTCGACTTCTACGTATTCCTGTGCGGTTGGAGACATTGAACCCACCTTCGTCGAAATGGATCGTTAGTCCTGCTTTCCACAGAGAGATCTGGCTGGCACTTTACGCCAGGCGTGTGATCTCCACGACGACTTCGAGATCTGTCGCCCGGCCACCGGAGAAGATGCCCTTGAGCGGCGGAACGTCCGCGTAGTCCCGTCCGATACCCACCGACACGTGCTGTTCGTTCACCGCGACGGCGTTGGTGGGGTCGTATCCCCACCATGCACCGGTCCATGCCTCGACCCACGCGTGACTCTCCCCCGCCACCGTGTCGTCCACCGCCGCATCGGGTTTCGGGTGCAGATAGCCGGACACGTAGCGACTCGGAATCCCCATACTGCGCAGAAGGACCAGCGTCAGGTGCGCGTAGTCCTGGCACACGCCCTGCCGCTCGGCCCAGGCGTCGACCGCGGACGTGTGGACGCCCGTCGTGCCCGGAACGTAATCCATCTCCCGATGCACCCAGTCCGCCGCCGCGACAACGGCTTCGTCGGGAGTGCGGCCCTTGCGGAGGTCCCGGGCGATCGTGTCGAGCTTGCGGCTGCGCGGCACGAACGTCGTGTTGCTCAGCTGTTCGTTGAACCGGTCGGTGAGCGGAGGGCTGACCAGCTCGTCCCAGTCCACCTTCTCCTCCGGCTCCCAGAACGGCTCGGTCTCGACCACGGACAGCCCGGTGACCTCGAGTTCCTTGTGCGGCGCATGGAGATCGAACGCGGTGACGGCGGTGCCCCAGTAGTCGGTGTAGCGGTACGACCGCGTCGCCGGCGTCGTTTCGACCCGGTTCAGGATCACCGTCTGCCTGCTGTCACCGCGAGGGGTGAGTCGCGCCTCGTTGTACGAGGACGTGACCGGTGCGTCGTAGGCATACCCGGTGGTGTGCACGACTCTCATACGCCAGCTCACAGCTCTCCCTCCACGACGGCTTCGCCGCCGACGGCCCGTGCATCGGTCCACGCCACCCACGGCGCGGCGTGAAAATACTGCAGCGCGATGGCTTCTCCGAGCTCGCGGCAAGTTTCCTGCAACCCCGCGAGCCGATCCTGGAGATCCTCGAGGAGCACGCCGGGCGGCAGGAACTCGAGTTCGCTGCGGGCCCTGCCGAGGAGACGCTGCGCCTCGGCCCTGGGTCCGACGCGGCTGTCGGGCTGGTGGTCGAGTTCGGCGAGGCACAACTCCGCCTGTCGGATGGCGTGGAACACCGACCGCGGAAACAGCCGGTCCAGCAGGATGAACTCGACCACCCGGTTGGCGTCCAGCGCGCCGCGGTATGTGCGCAGGTAGGTGTCGTGGGCTCCCGCGGAGCGCAGCACCGTCACCCACGCCGGCGAGGACGGGCGGTCGCCCGCACGGGACAACAGCATCCGCGCGAGCATGTCGACGCGTTCGATCGAGCGGCCGAGCAGCAGGAAGCGGTATCCGTCGTCGCGGCTCATCGTCGAATCGGCCAGACCCGCGAACATCGCCGCGCGTTCCTCCACGTACCGGAAGAACTCGTGCGGCCCGAGACGCTTGGACGCCCGCTCCCGTTCGGCGAGGCCGTTGTACGTGGTGTTGAGGCACTCCCACATCTCGCTGGACGTGACCTCCCGGGCACCCCGCGCGTTCTCGCGGGCGCTGGCGAGGGAGTCGATGATCGAGCCCACCTGGTTGCGGCTGAACGCCACCAGTTCCGTCACCGACCGGACGTCGAGTTCGGTGTCGGGCGCTTCGATGCCGAGCACCCGCAGCAGCAACCGGGACGTGCGGTCCGGGTCCACCGAGGCGTCGTCGAGCAGTTGATGCACGGCGACGTCGAGAATGCGGGCCATGTCGTCGGCCCGCTCGACGTACCGGCCGATCCAGTACAGCGATTCCGCGTTCCTCGCGAGCATCAGCGATCACCTCCCTGGCCCTGTTGCTGCTGCTGTTGCTGTTGTTGTTGCAGTTGAGTCGTGCTGAGTTCGGGTCCCTGCTCGGCCTCGGCGGACTGCGCAGGCTCGGCCACGAGCTCCTCACCTGCGAGTTCCCGCTCCTCGTCGGAGCTCCTGCTCGCGAGCACCCACGTGTCCTTGCTGCCGCCGCCCTGGCTGGAGTTCACGACGAGAGACCCCTCGGGCAGGGCCACGCGGGTGAGCCCGCCCGGCAGCACCCACACGTCGTCACCGTCGTTGACCGCGAAGGGCCGCAGATCGACGTGCCGGGGAACCAGTTCGTCCCCGACCTTGGTGGGCACCGTGGACAGCTGGACGACGGGCTGCGCGATCCACCCGCGCGGGTCCGCCTTGATCTTCCGGGCGATCGTGTTCAGTTCCTTGGGTGATGCGTCGGGGCCGAAGACGATGCCGTAGCCGCCGGAACCCTCCACCGGTTTGATCACCAGTTCGTCGACCCGGTCCAGGACCTGTTCGCACTCCTCGTCGAGCCAGCACCGGAATGTGTCGACGTTCGCGAGCAACGGCTTCTCACCGAGGTAGTAGTCGATGATCTGCGGGACGTAGGTGTAGACGAGCTTGTCGTCACCGACCCCGTTGCCGACGGCACTCGAGATGACGACGTTGCCCGCCCGGGCCGCGTTCAGCACGCCGGCCACCCCGAGCACGGAATCCGGGCGGAAGTGCATGGGGTCGAGGTAGTCGTCGTCGATGCGGCGGTAGATGACGTCGACCTGGCGTTCGCCCTCGGTCGTGCGCATGTAGACCATGTTGTCGCGGCAGAACAGGTCGCGGCCCTCGACCAGTTCGACACCCATCTGGCGCGCGAGCAGCGAATGCTCGAAGTACGCGGAGTTCGCGACCCCGGGCGTCAGCACCACGACGGTCGGGTCGGCCTCGTTGAGGGCGGCGGAAGCGCGCAGCGCCCGCAACAGATGGGAGGCGTAGTCGCCGACGGACCGCACACGGTGTGACATGAACAGGTCGGGGAACACCCGCGCCATCGTGCGGCGGTTCTCCATGACGTACGACACTCCCGACGGCGAACGCAGGTTGTCCTCCAGTACGCGGAACACCCCGTTCTCGTCGCGGACGAGGTCGATTCCGGCGACGTGGATCCGCACCCCGTTCGGCGGGACGATCCCGGAGGCCGCCCGGTGGAAGTGCTCGCACGAGGTGACCAACCGCTTCGGCAGCACGTGGTCACGCAGGATGCGCTGTTCCCCGTACACGTCGTCGAGGAACATCTCGAGCGCCTGCACGCGCTGCTTGATGCCTTTCTCGAGACGCGTCCACTCGGCAGCGGCGATGACCCGAGGAACCAGATCGAGCGGGAAGGGTCGCTCCTGACCGGACAGCGAGAACGTCACGCCCTGGTCGATGAACGCCCTGCCGAGGGCGTCGGATCGGGCGGCGAGATCGGCTCGGTCCGCGGGCTCGAGCGCCTTGAAGACGCCTTTGTAGGGCGGGCGGACGGTGCCGTCGCGGTCGAACATCTCGTCGAACGCCAGCCCGTAGCGCCCGATGTCGGTGTACCCGTCGAACACGTGGGCGGGTTCTGCGGGCTTGCGCGGCCGGGCGGTCACCCGCGTCCGCGGCTGGGTTCCCGATGCCTTCGCACCCGCCTGCGTGCTTCCCCCCGATTTTCGGACGGGGGCTTTCGAGGTTGCCGACGATTTCGTTACTGTTGACGACTTCGATGCTGGGGGCGTCATCCCAGACATGCTGCTACATGTACACCCCTTCAGCAGCACAGCCGCAGGATTTGTCGGCGCGTCCGGCGCCGGTTTGAGATCGGACACCGATCACTGGTAATCTCGCCTGTCGGTGCATATGTGTGCGCCCAGAGCTTTCTCGACCGTAACCAGCTTAAGACGACAGGATTTTACGCGTGGCCAACATCAAGTCCCAGGTGAAGCGGATCCGTACCAACGAGGCGGCCCGACTCCGTAACCAGTCGGTGAAGTCCTCGCTGCGCACGGCGATCCGCTCGTTCCGCGAGGCTGCGGCGGCCGGTGACAAGGACAAGGCCAACGAGCTCCTCGTCGCCACCAGCCGCAAGCTCGACAAGGCAGCCAGCAAGGGCGTCATTCACGCCAACCAGGCTGCCAACAAGAAGTCTGCTCTCGCGCAGGCGATCAACAAGATCTGACGGTTCTTCCGTCGTAGGCTCTCCAACAGCCGCTCGATCCTCGGACCGAGCGGCTGTTGTCGTGTCTCCGTCAGACCTGTCGTAGCCGGGAGACGCGGCCCACGGCACTCTCGACGGCGTAGTCCGCGTCGGCCGACGCGCCCTTGACGTCGGCGTTCAGGGCGGCCACGATGCGCAGCGCCTCCCCCACCGACGTCGGTGTCCAGCCCTTCGCGAGGGCCTGCGCCTTCTTGATCTTCCAGGGCGGCATGCCGAGTTCCGACGCCATCCGGAACGGGTCTCCCCGCCCCGCCGGGGCCACCCGGGCGATCGAGTGCACCGCATCTGCCAGCGCGTCCGCCAGCAGCACGTGCGGCACGCCACGCAGCATCGCCCAGCGCAGCGCCTCGATCGCGCCCGCGGTGTCGCCGGCGACGGCCTTGTCCGCGACGTCGAATCCGCTCACCTCGGCCTTGCCCGAGTAGTACCGCTGGACGGCGGCGACGTCGATCTTTCCGCCGGTGTCGGAGGTGAGTTGCGAGCACGCGGCGGCCAGTTCGCGCAGATTCGAGCCGACTCCTTCGAACACGCTCTGCACCACTTCCGGCGACACCCGCACCCCGAGGGTGCGGAACTCGCCGCGAATGAACCCGATCAGGTCGCCCGACTTCAGTTTGGCGCAGGGGTGCACCACGGCTCCGAGCTTCTCCAGCGCCCCGGTCATCGCTTTCGCACGTCCGCCGCCCGAGTGCAGGACCACCAGGACGACGCCCGGTGGCGGGTCGCCGGCCGCGTCCAGGATCAGTGCCACGGCGTCCTTGCCCGCCTCCGCCGCGGCCTCCAGCACCACCACGCGATCTTCGGCGAACAGCGAGGGGCTGAGCAGTTCGGCGAGTTCGGCCGCCCCGGCATCACCCGCCCGCAACCGGTTGACGGGAAGCTCCGCGCCCGCGGCCACGTCCGCGTTCGCGCGGACGTGGCCGATGACCTGCGCCACCGCGCGTTCGACGAGGAATTCCTCGTCACCGAGGACCAGATGGAGCTGTTCGAGCTGAGTTGGAGTGCTCACGCGAAGATCGTGCCACGTGGGGCGGACACGGTCGCCGACACCCCGGAACCGGGACCGAGCAGGCCGAACACGGGCGATCGCCACGCAGCGGTCGCGTCGGCGGTGGACACTCGATCATATGACCGCGGAAACCGAGGTGGACGGCGTCACCCGCGAAGACTACGCGCACATGATCGACCTCGACGACGATCGCGCGGCAGGGCACCGGTACGAGCTGAGTTTCCGGTACACCTGCCGCGACGGGCTGCTCCTCCGATGGTCGGTGCAACTGGTGACCCGCTGCTCGGCCTCCGGGCACGCCGAGACACTGTTCGCGGGTGGTCGATCCGTCCTCGAACCCGCATCGCCCTCGCATCGCGACGTTGCGGGGGCCGGCTCCGACGGCGACTTCGACGCGGCGTGCGACTTCTACGAACACCGGTGGCGGGCCCTGCTCGACCCGGCGGGCGGCAGCCCGCGAGGTGAGAACGAGCAACGTCACCTGTCCGACGCGCTCACCCTGTACGGGCGTACGTGGCGCAACGCCGCCGGCCGGGCGCTCGCCGACCGGCTCGCGTCGTTCGCCGAAGTCACCGTGCTCGCCCTGGGCACCGACCCCGCGTTCCACGTCATGCGCCGCACCGCCGCCCACTACCCCGATCCGGTCGTCCTCGCCGTCTACCAACCCGTCGGGCAGCGCATCGACCTCACCCTGGTCGACACCGCGACCGTGGAGGCGTTGATCGACGACCCCGGTCCGCTGCGCACCGGACCGGACACCAGCGCAGGCGCCCTGCTCACGGGCATCGGACCCGCCGGACTGCTGCATCCCGGCTACATCGGCTCCACCACCGCCGGCGTCACCGAGCTGACTCCGCCGCCCCCGGTCAGCTGACCACTTCGCGCGTCAGGAGGTCGACCACCGCCGCCAGCGTGCCGACGCGCCCGAACTCGGCCCGTTGCCGCTCGGCGCCCGTGCCCTCCCGCAACACGGTGTCGAGCCCCGACTCGAGGAACGCCCGATCACTCGCGCCGAGCCCCGGGGCCACGTACTCGTTCAGCATTTCCAGCTGCAGGCGGATCGGCTGGGACCGATCCGCGGCCGGGCTCGTGCATTCCCCGTCGAGTCCGTCGCGAGCCGCGCGCCACAACTGCGCCCGCAGCAGCTCGCCGCGCAGCCACGGCACGGTGAGGCCGTCCTCCAGCGACCGCAGCGCCCACCCGACGAGCCCCTTCACGACCACCGCGAAGAGCGCCGCGTGCGCGGCGGTCATGGCGACGTCCGCGATCCGGACCTCGATGGTCGGTTGCTTGTCGGAGAGCCGGACGTGCCAGTAGATCATTCCCCGATCCATGGCGGCACCGGTTCCGATCATGGCGCCGACCGTCGCCTCGTACTGGTCCGCGGAATCGAAGTGGGGCGGCGGTCCCGCCGACGGCCACCGCGACCACATGATGTGCCGCCAACTGTGATACGCGGTGTCGTGCCCACTGTGGAACGGGGAGTTCGCGGCGAGCGCGAGCAGCACGGGCAGCCAACTGCGGACCAGGTTGCTCACCTGCACACCCACGTCGCGGCTCGGGATCCCCACGTGCACGTGGCAGCCGCACGTGGTCACCGTGTCCACGATCGACCCGAAGTGACGGGCCATCTCCTCGTACCGCGGGCTCGGGGTGATCGCCGGGGGCAATCCCTCGACGATCAGGGACGTCCCGCTGGGCAGCAGCAACAGGTCGCGGCCCGCGGCGGCCTTCGCCAGCCGGCGGCGCAGGCTGCGCAGCTCCTCGTGCAGTTCCTCCCCGGTGTGGCACACACCCGTCGCCGTCTCGATCTGGCATCGGGCGAGTTCACGCTGAAGCCCGTGAATGTCGTGGCCGGCCTCGGCCACCACGTCGGGTCCCGCGGCGGAGAGGTGACCGGACTCGTCGACGAGGAAGAACTCCTCCTCGACTCCCACACTGAGGTCGCGACCCGATTCCGTTGCTGCAGGGCTCATTCAGGAGGTATCCCCCGTTCCGCGGATACGAAACCGGGCCGCCGCTCAGGTGAAACCGATGACTTCCTCACCCCAGGCCCGGCGGAGTTCCCGGTCGGGATCGGCGACGACCGCGTCGTTCTTGCCGATCAGCAGGGTCGTGCGATCCGCCTCGTCGTACCGCGGCCAGCCGACCTCCTCTCCCGTTCCGTCCGGGGTGCCCTCGGTGGCGAACGACAGCCACCGTCGCTGGATCCGCTCCGACACGTGACCGGCGGTTCGGTGCCCACCGAGCTTGAACGTGGGGTCGTGCGGGACCACGCCGAAGTTCCCGAAGACGTACGGCACCTCGGTGCCGTGGGTGGCGCCGATCCGCGCGGCGCGCAGGAACGGTGTCGCGTAGTCGAAGCGGTACAGCCAGGTCGGGGCGACGCGGCTGTGCGCTTCCGCGATCCACAGCGTCGGCATTCGGAACGCGGCGTCCCGCGAGATCTCCATGGCCGAGCGTTTCTTCGGGTAGTCGGGATATGCGGCCGCCACCTCGTGCTCCTCGTCTGCCGGGAGGTCGGGGTGATCGGCGGCGATCGCCACGAACATCTGGTGCACGGCGTCCGGGGTGATGGGCATCAGGGGCGACTTCATGAGCCGGAACATCGACGCCTCGTCCTTGTTCGTCCCGATCAGCAGCGGAATTCGGTGTGCGAGGCCTGTGCGGAATGCCGCGACAGGGTGGTGCGGGACCACGTCGCCGTCGACGGTCGGGGCAACCGCCAGGGTGCCGGGGACCCGTGCGGGCACCTGCTGGACGAGTTCGACGCAGGCCTTGGTCAGCACGTCGACGGGCAGGTCGCGGAGTCGGCTCGCGTCGGCGGGCGCGATGTCGAGCAGCTCGAGGAACGATTCGGCGATGCTCGCGGCGCGGTCACTGCCGTAAACGGACGTCGCGGGCGAACTCTCGGCGATCGCACGGTGGAACAGTCCCTCCGCCGGTGGGGACGTCATCAGCGTGGTGACCGCGCCGCCACCGGCGGACTCCCCGAACAGCGTCACGTCACCCGGGTCGCCGCCGAACGCCGCGATGTTGTCGCGGACCCAGGTCAGTGCCGCGATCTGATCGCGCAGGCCCAGGTTCGTGTCGAACGGATGCTTCTCGGTCGAGAACGAGGAGAAGTCCAGGAATCCCAGCGCACCGAGCCGGTAGTTGAACGTGACGACCACGACGTCGCCGCGTTCGACCAGACGAGTCGGATCGAACATGCGCTGTCCGGACGAACCGAGGTAATACGCCCCGCCGTGGATCCACACCATCACCGGCCGCGCTCGCTCCGTGTCCGTCGCGGGGGCGAAGACGTTCAGGGTCAGGCAGTCCTCGTCGATGGTCAGACCGGGGTCGATGGGCAGCGGGCCGTGCTCGTTCTGCGGCGCGATCGAACCGAACCGGGAACAGTCGCGCACCCCGGTGAACGGTTCGGGCGCGCGCGGGGCTCGGAGCCGCCACTCGCCGACCGGCGGCGCGGCGTAGGGAATGCCTTTCCATGACCGGACGCCGTCCAGGCGGACACCCCGCAGCGTCCCCTGGCCGATGGTCACCTGTGGGTCCTCGGTGCGCGAAACCATGCCGTCATCTTCGCCCGGGACGACCGCCCCCGGAGTCCGATCGGGAATTCCTCCGGCCCCGGACCTGCAGCGACCGCCCTCTCTGGCAGACTGAATCAGTGAGCCGGGCGCATGCCCGCACGCTGGAGGAACCGATGCGAGACACAGTGCCCGATACGACGCGCTCGCAGGCTGTCGGCAGGTCGGCCGCGACGTTCGCGACCCTCGCCGATCTTCTCTACGCGGGTCAGGATTTCGGGCACGTCCACCAAGCCATCTGCGACGCCGCGCCACTACTCGTCGAGGGCTGTGACCACGCGAGCCTGATGCTCCGGGAGGGATCCCGCTACGTGACGGCCGCGGCCAGCGACGACGTGGCCGCCCGCGTCGACGAGTACGAGCGCGACGAGAACGAGGGACCGTGCGTCGATGCCATCGTCAGCGACACGCCCCAGTTCGAGACGGACCTCTCCACCACGTCGCAGTGGCCGCGGCTGTCGGCGCGGGTGCTGGCCCACACGCCGGTGCGCGGTGCGGCCGGATTTCGCATGGTCATCCTCGGGCGCAAGGTCGGCGCCCTCAATCTGTTCTCCGACACGGCGGGAGCCCTCAACACCACGTCCGTCGAGCAGGGCATCATGCTCGCATCGTTCGCGGCGGTGGCGCTGGCGGCCGTCCACGAGCACGCCGAGGCCGAGACACTGCGGGCCGGCCTGACCAGCAATCGTGAAATCGGGAAGGCCGTGGGTCTGCTGATGGCGTTCCACAACATTCCCGAGACTCAGGCGATGGAGATTCTCCGCACCACCTCGCAGGACATGAATCTCAAACTGGCGAAGGTGGCGCAGGAAATCGTCGCTCACCATCACCGGAAGGTGACCTGACCGCTGTCAGTCAGTCCACCTCCGGCGCATCGGGGTTACCCGCGATGCCGAGCATGGACAGGAGCATGCGGCAGTCTTCGGCGTCGAGTGACTGGGCAGCAACGACCCGCTGCGCCCTCCACACCTGCCCGGCGTCGAGCTCGTCGTCCACATCGAGATCTGTCCGCTCCGATTCCGACATTCGCCCTCCAATGCGGGTGCGTTCCAAGACCGTTCACCTCAACATCTGCCACCGGATGGTAGTCGGTGTTTCGGTGTCGCATACGCACATCGGGAATCGAAGTCGAAACGATACAGACGTCGTTCCGCCGCCGTCGCACCGAGCGTGCCGCGCGGCACACTCCGGAGACGAAAGTGACAGCGGCACAACATATATCAGGAAGTTGCCAGCGCCCGCAGCGGCTCACTCAACTCGTTGGCGAAGAATTCGAAGAAGCCGTCGACGTCCGGCCCCGCGTTGATCAGCGCCAGATGATCGAACCCGGCATCGACGAAAGTGCCTGCCACCTCGAGGTGCCGCCGGACGTCCGGACCGCACGCCATGGCGTCGCGGACGTCCTCGGTGCGGATCGACGACGCCGCCGCCTCGAAGTTGATCGGATTCGGCAGTTCCGCTTGAACCTTCCATCCGGTCAACCCGAACCGGAACAACCGATGCGCCGACTCGACCGCGGATTCCTCGTCACGCGCCCACGCGAGGGGCACCTCCCCGTACTTGGGCCCCGACCCACCGGCCCCGGCATAGGCCTTCACGAGGTCCGGATCCGCTTCGGTGGCGAACAGTCCGTCGCCGAGTTCCGCGGCGATCCCGACTGCCTCCGTGCCGCCCGCAGCGACCGCGATCGTGGGCGGCACGTCGGGCAGATCGAAGACGCGTGCGTCGTCGAGGGTGAGGTGCTTGCCCTCGTACGAGTGGTAGCCGCCCGACCACAGCAGGCGGATGATGTCGATCGCCTCACGAAGCATCTGGTGCCGGGTGGTCACCGACGGCCAGCCGCCACCGACGACATGCTCGTTCAGCCGTTCCCCCGAACCGAGTCCCAGGGTGAACCGGCCCTCGCTGAGGACGGCGGTCGTGGCCGCGGCCTGCGCGATGATCGCGGGGTGATATCGGACGAACGGGCAGGTGACACCGGTCGCCAGACCGATCCGGTCGGTCCGTGCCGCGGCGGCCGCGAGCATCGACCACACGAATCCCGAATGTCCGTGACTGTAGAGCCAGGGGTGATAGTGATCGCTCACCTCGACGAAGTCGAAGCCGGCCCGTTCGGCTTCCACCGCCTGCCGCACGATCTCCCGCGGATCGAACGTCTCGGCCATCAACTTGAACCCCACCTGCATGTCGTCGTCCCTTTCCTCGAGTTCTGCGAAGGTTTCCCGGATTCGGGCGCGCTCACACAAGGCGACCCAGCGACGACGGCCAGATCGGCGCCCACAGCACCAGCACGCCGATCGCGATTCCCGCCAGCACCAGCCGGGGTCCGCGTCTGCGTAGCGTGACACCGAGCGCCACCACGGCACCGAGGACGATCGCCGCACCGGCGGGCCCGGAGGGCACCGGAATCGAGGCACCCGGAAGCCGCGCGCCCCGCTCGGCCACGGTGACGAGCCACCACAGCGGCCACTGGGTCACGCGCACCACCACTTCCGCGACGGGAACACTGACCCCTGCGATCAGCGCGGTGACCGCTCCGGCCACGGTGATCACGCCGACCACGGGGGCGACCAGGATGTTCGCGCAGATGGACACCAGGCTCACCGTCCCCGCCATCGCGGCCACGATCGGAGCGGTGACGGCGAAGGCGGCGACGGACACCGCCACCGTCTCGGCCACCGCCCGCGGCCAGCCGCGGCCCACCAGCACGTCGACCCCCACCGGCGCGATCACGATCAGCCCTGCAGTGGCGGTTGCCGAGAGAACGAAGCCGAAGTCCACCGCCAACCCCGGTGACCACGCCAGCAGGGCTATGACACCCGCTGCCAGCGCGGGCATCGCCTGTTTCCGCCGTCCGGTCACGAGCGCCAGCAGGGCGACCGAGCCCATCGCCGCGGCGCGCAGCACGCTGGGTGACGGTCGCGCGATCACCACGAATGCGATCAGCGCCGCGGCAGCCAGCGCCGCACCCGCGCGGGGACCGAGTCCCACCCCTCGGACCAGGAGCAGCACCGCTCCCAGCAGGATGCTGACGTTCGCCCCGGACACCGCCGTGAGATGCGTCAGTCCGGTCGCGGTGAAGTCGTCCTTCACCTCCCGGGGCAGCGCCGAGGTGTCGCCGACCACCAGCCCCGGCAACAGTCCTGCCTCGTCGGCAGGCAGGACGGCGGCGGCAGCGGCGAACCGCGCACGCAGGGCGCCTGCCCACCGCTGATGCGGTGGCGCGGGACCGACGTCCGCGGGCGGTCCGGACACCCGGACCGCGGCCAGGCTCAGGTCCCGGTGCCGCGGAGGGCTCACCTGCCCGCGCAGGACCACAGCCTGTCCCGGCAGCAGTCCGAGCCACCCGTCCGCCGGGGCGAGGACGACCACCGCACCGCCCGAGTGGATCGTCTCGGTGGCCCGGCGGATCTCGACGACGTTCGCGTTCACGAGGACGTGTCGTCCGAAGCCGGCGATCTCCCGGGGATCGTCGGCAAGGGTGACGACGAGCGTCACCCACGTCTCGTTCCGGGCGAGTTCGGTCATCGGGTGCCGTTCCGCGGCCTGAACACGCCAGGCCACCCCTGCAGCGCAGCAGGACCCGAACAGCAGTACCGCCAACGTCCCGGCCGTCCACCGTCCCGGCCCCCGCAGGGCGCATCCCGCGGCGAGGAGAACCGCCGCTCCCGACAGGATCGCCACGAGGACCCACGCCGCCCGGGAGCCTCCGAGGATACCGATCAGCGTTGCCGCCCAGCACATCCCGGCGAACGGAAGAAGCCGCAGGTCGAGGAGCCGCGGTTCGTTGTTTCGCATCACAGGGTGACCTGGCCGCGCAGTTTCTCCAGCCGCACCGGCCCGATCCCGTCCACCTCCCCCAGTTGCGAGATGTCGGTGAATTTGCCGTTGGTCGTTCGCCACGCGACGATCGCCGCCGCCGTGACGGGTCCGACACCGGGAAGTGCATCGAGTTCCGTCTCCGTCGCCGTGTTGAGGTTCACGAGCCCTCCGCCCGTGGCGGCCGGTGCGCCGGCGGGCCCCGGTGATCCTGCGGAGGCACCGCCCACCGCGCTCGGTGGCGCCTGGGTGGTCGCGGCACCTACGAGCACCTGATCGCCGTCCGAAAGTCGTTGAGCCAGATTCAATCCGAGGGTGTCACCGCCGTCGCGCACTCCCCCGGCAGCGGCGAGAGCGTCCGCGACCCGGGAGCCCGGTGGCAGCCGGACGAGACCGGCCGACGCCACCAGTCCCACGACGCTGACGACGATCTCCTCCGCCGGGGCGGGTGCCGACGCCGCCGCGGCGGGAGTCGTCGTCGCCGGTGCCGGAGTCAGGGAATGCACTCCGGCGGCGGGTAACGACGGGACGGCCTGCGTCTCCGGCCGATCGCTGCGCACGCCGAGCACGGTGGCCGTCGCGACGACGATTCCCACCACGATCAGCACCAACGCCCCGGTCCGCCCGGGATCGAATCGTGCGTCCCGCCACCGGTCCGGCAGCGAGAATCCGCCCCGGCGGCGGTCGGCGGACCACGTCGTGTCGCCGTCGAGGACGGTTCCGCTCGGCTCGGCCAGCCACTCCGGCGCCGCCGGTGTGTCGGGCGGCACCGCATCGCGTTCCCCCGACGTCAGGAACGCGAGCCGGGTCCGGCCCCTCGAACGTTCTTCCCTGATGCCCATGGAGGCGACGGTAAAGTGCGCCGCCCACAGAATCGCCGCGACGACCAGGCTTTCCGAATCGGCCTGTGGATCAGTGCGAAGTTGTGGATGAATCGCGGTCTTCGTGGTGCAGGGCGGGTTCCGGGCACAGCACGATGCCGATGGCGCCCACGCCCACGTGGGCGCCGATCACCGAGCTGAAATCGGTGACGACGAGGTCACTGACCTGCGGAATCCGGTCCTTCAGCTGCTGCGCCACCGCTTCGGCGCGCTGCCGGGCGTGCATGTGATGCACAGCGACGGCCGTCCTGTCCAGACCTGCCAGCTCCACCGCGGCGTCGACCATCCTGGCCATCGCCTTGGTCGACGTGCGCGTCTTCTCCTTCAGAACCAGCCGGCCGTCCACGAGATGCAGCACCGGTTTCATCGCCAGTGCGGTACCGAGCAGTGCGGCGGCGGTGCCGATGCGTCCTCCGCGTCGCAACTGATCGAGCCTGTCCACGACGATCAGGCAACGCCCGCGGCTCGCGACGTCGACCGCCCGCCGGTACGCCGTCTCGAGGTTCGCACCGTCCTTCGCGGCCCGCGCGGCCTCGAGGACCGGGTAGCCCAATCCCATTCCGGCGGACTGGGAGTCGACGATCCGCACCCGGCCGTCGAATTCCTGTGCCGCCTGACGACCTGCCTCCCACGTTCCGGACAGCTGCCGGGAGATGTGCACCGCGAGAACGCCTGCGCCCTCACTCAGCTCCAGCGCTGTCGCGTACGCCTCGGACAGCTCGCTCGGCGACGCGCCCGACGTGGTGACGCCGGCAAGATCCTCGGGGAGCGCGTCGATTCCCTCCCGGAAATCCTGGCCGCCGCTGAGGACATGGAGTGGGACCACCTGGATCCCGTACTGCTCGACGAGTTCGGGCAGGATCGAGGCCGAGGAATCGGTGACGACGACGACGGGCATCGGACTACTCGGCTCCGCTCGACACCGGGTCGGCCGAAACCGCACCCTCGGCGGAGTCGGGAACGACTCCCGCCGCGCGGAGCGCGGTCAGCATCGCCGCGGCCACCCCGGTGTGTCCGTCCCAGCCCCAGTGGATGCCGTCCGGATTACCCTGATCGCTGAAGACGTTGGCGCGCACCGCCTCCGCCAGGTCGACGAGGGGCACGTTCTTCTCCTCCGACCACGCCGTGATGGCGGCAACGGCACCGGGGCGGCCCGCATGCACCTTGCCGTAGGCCTCGCTGCGATGCACGGACGGCAGGGTCCCGATGACGGGCAACTCGGGCCGCATGTACTCGAGCGCAGCCCGTGAGCTCTCCAGATATTCGACACTCAGCCGCGGGGGCAACGCCACCGGCCATCCCAGCGGGGACAGCCTGGGCTGAAGCCACTGGTAGCCGGCCCGCACGACGCGGCGCAGCGCGGGCGGGCGGACGTAACGCAACTGTTCCCGCAGCGCCGTCGGGAGCGGGGACGGAAGGGAGTCCATGCCGCCGACCGCGAACACGACGGCACCGGCGCGTGGAACCGCCGACCACACGCGTGGGTCCTGGGTCAGCGCCCACCACACGTCGCGGCTGGTCCAGCCGATCCGCGCCACCAACTCGACATCCCAACCGAGTTGACGTGCAACGATATTGGGCCAGATGTCGGGGTGGTCGGACGGGAGACCGCCCTTGGGTCCGTAGTACGACAGCGAATCGGCGAGCACGAGCAGGACGGGGCGTTCCCCCGAGCCGGCATCCACGTCAGAGGACGTCACTGGCCACACTCGCAGAAGCGTTCCACACGTCGAGGCGCCAGTTGAGCGAATCGGGGTTTCCGTACGCGCTCAGCTGCACCCAGCTGGTGTTGCCCAGCCCGCCCAGCACCGGCCAGCGGTCGACGGGCAGATCCAGCAGGGCGGCGGTCAGCGCGGCGATCACACCGCCGTGCGCAACCAGGACCACCGGCTTCTCCGCCCAGTCCTCGTGCTTCTCGACGAGTTCGGCGACCACCGGCTTGCTGCGGCGGGCGACGTCGATGCGACTCTCCCCGCCGGGCGGTGCCCACGTCGCGTCGCCGCGCCACGTGGCGCGGGCGCCGGGTGCGCGGGCGTCGACGTCGAGGTGCGTGAGCCCCTGCCAGTCACCGAGATGCGTCTCGCGGAGGCGCTCGTCGATCTGGACCGGCAGACCGGCGTTGTCGCCGACCTCCACCGCGGTGTCGTAGGCCCGCCGCAGATCGGAGGACACGATGGAGATCGGTCTGCGACCGACGAGCGCGGTGGCGGCGGCGCGGGCCTGCGACCGCCCCAGCTCCGACAGTTCGGTGTCGAGCTGACCCTGCATGCGATTGTCGGCGTTGTACTCGGTCTGCCCGTGGCGAAGCAGGATCAGACGTCGCGGGGAGCGGGGGGCATCCGTCACAGCTCGGGCTCCTCCGCCTCGGCGGCGGTGCCCGCACCGTTCGCGTCGGCCGGGCCGTGCAGCCCGAGACCCTCGACGGGCACGGTCGGGCAGTCCTTCCACAGCCGGTCGAGTGCGTAGAAGTTGCGCTCCTCGTTGTGCTGGACGTGGATCACGACGTCCACGAAATCGAGCAGTGCCCAACGGCCTTCGCGGGTGCCCTCGCGCCGCACCGGCTTGTGACCTGCCTCACGCAGTCGATCTTCGATGTTCTCGACGATCGCGTTGACCTGTCGCTCGTTGGGGGCGGAGGCGATGACGAAGCAGTCGGTGATGACCAGCTGCTCGGAAACATCGAGCACCACCACATCGGAGGCCAGCTTCTCGTCGGCAGCCACTGCCGCGATGCGTGCCATCTCGATGGCTTCGGTCGTTGCGCTCACGCGATGTTCTCCCAGTTCGGTTCGAAAAGTGCTGACTAACTCTTGGTCTTGTCCGGGGCCGGTTCGGACATCGTCGTCGCGCCGTCGAGGCGCTCGGAGTCCGGTGGCCGGTACAGGTTCCGTTTGGAGATGTACTGGACCACACCGTCCGGCACGAGGTACCACACAGGACGGTGTCGACTGGCACGCCGCCGACATTCCGTCGAGGAGATCGCCAGAGCCGGGATCTCGATCAGCGTGACCGCGTCCTCCGGCAACGCGTCCAGGTGACCGGCCAGATGTTCGGTGTTGAGATCGAATCCCGGGCGCGACACCCCGACGAACTTCGCCAGCGAGAACAGTTCCTCCCAGTCCTGCCAGGACAGGATACTCGCCAGGGCGTCCGCACCGGTAATGAAGTACAGCTCGGCGTCCGGGTGGTAGCTGCGCAGATCACGCAGAGTGTCGACGGTGTAGGTGACCTTCTCCCGGTCGACGTCCACCCGGCTGACGGAGAAACGCGGATTCGACGCGGTGGCGATGACCGTCATCAGGTACCGGTCCTCGGCCGGGCTGACGCCCTTGCCCTGCTTCTGCCAGGGCCGGCCGGTGGGCACGAAGACGACCTCGTCGAGGCTGAATCGATCTGCCACCTCACTGGCTGCCACGAGGTGACCGTGATGAATGGGGTCGAAGGTGCCGCCCATGACTCCCAGGCGGCGCCGACGCGCACCCGCTGCTCCCTGTTCCACGAGTGACGAGCTTACGTGTTCACACCGGCAGCAACCCGGCGACCACCGACGCCAGCTGCTGAGCGGATCGGCATTCGTGCATGCTGATGACCTCGTTGTACACCTTGGCCGCCGAGTCGCCCGTTCCCCACTGACCGCGGGGCTCCGGGTTGAGCCAGTGCGCGTGCTTCGCCACCGACACGAGCCGGGCCAGGGCCTCCAGATTCGGGTCGCGGTAGTTGTTGCGGCCGTCGCCGAGCACCAGCAGCGACGTCCGCGACGTGATGCTCTGGGTGAACCGTTCGGCGAACACCCCGAACGCGTTGCCGTAGTCGGAGTGCCCGTCGTAGCCGACCAGGTCGGCTTCCCGGATCATCCGCGACATGGCGCTGCCGAGGTCGGCTCCCGCGTCGAAGAAGCGGGTGACCTCGTCGGTGGTGTCGATGAACGCGAACACCCGCACCCGGGAGAACTGCTCGCGCAGCGCGTGGACGAGCAGCAGGGTGAAGTGGCTGAAACCCGCGACCGAACCCGACACGTCGCACATGACGACCAGTTCGGGGCGCGCCCGCCGGGGCTTGCGCTGGACGAGGTCGATGGGCACACCGCCGGTGGACATCGACTTGCGCAGGGTCCGGCGCAGGTCGATCGAACCGGCCCGGTTGCGGCTGCGCCGCACGGCCAGCCGACTGGCGAGCAACCGGGCCAGCGGGGTGACGTTGCGTTTCAGCGCCGTCAGTTCGGCGTCGGACGCGCGCAGGAAGTCCACTTCCTCGGCCAGCCGGGGCACGCCGTACGACGCCACCCGTTCCTTGCCGAGGTTCTCGGCCGACCGTCGCCGCGTCTCCGTCTCGATCATCTTCCGGAAGTCGGCGATCCGCTGGGCGGCGGTGCGCTTGGCCACCTCGGATTCGTAGCTTTCCGTCGTTCGGGCTTCGCCGTCCTGCTGATTGCCCAGGAGTCCGTCGAGGATCTTCTTCAGCAGGGTTTCCGGTGCGACGTCCCGCAGCGCCTGGTACGCGGAGAACGACGGGCCGTTCGCCGACTGGTACTGCCCGAGTTCCTCGACCATCTGCGCGGTCAGGAGTTCGGTGAGCTCGATCGCCTCCGGCGACCCGTCGGTGAGGAGTTCGACGATCAGCTCGCGCAGTGCCTCGTAGTCGATCTCACCCTTGGCGTTCCGCGGCAGACTCGTGTCGATGGCCCCGTCCGCCCGGCTTCCGACAGCCGCCGGGAACCAGAGTTCGAACAGCGCGTCGAACGTGGGCCGGTGGGTGGGTCGCCGCAGCAGCGCGCACGCGAGACCCTCGCGCAGTGATTCGCGGTCGAGCAGGTCGAGGACCGACATCACGCGACCGGCGTCGACAGTCTCGGACGGTCCGACCATGATGCCGCGCCGCCGCAACGCCTCGACGAAGTCGACCAGATGCCCCGGCAGCCCGTGCGGCGCCGCGGGACCGCCCGGCTTCGACCGGGACGCGAGTGGACCACCAGCAGCCATGGGGAAGTCCTTCAGTTCAGTCGCAGCTCGGCAGCGGCCCGTAGCTGGTCGGATTGGTGTTTGAGGACGACACCCATCGTGGCGCGGACGGCGTCGTCGTCGAGGGTGTCGAGCCCGAGCGCCAGGAGTGTGCGACCCCAGTCGATGGTCTCGGCGACCGACGGCAGCTTCTTCAGCTGCATGCCGCGCAGCACGCGGATGGTCCTGACCAGCTGCTCGGCCACAGCCTCGGGCAGCTCCGGTACCCGGCTCGCGAGGATCCGCCGCTCGAGTTCGGCGTCGGGGAAGTCGAGATGCAGGAACAGGCAGCGGCGCTTGAGTGCCTCCGACAATTCGCGGGTGGCGTTCGAGGTGAGGACGACGAACGGCTTCCGCGTAGCCGTGATGGTGCCCAGTTCGGGGACGGTGACCGCGAAATCGCTGAGCACCTCGAGGAGCAGGCCCTCGATCTCGACGTCGGCCTTGTCGGTCTCGTCGATCAGCAGCACCGTCGGATCCTCGCGCCGGATCGCGGTCAGCAGCGGCCGCGACAGCAGGAACTCCTCCGAGAAGACGTCCGCCTTGGTGGAGTCCCAGCTGTGGTCGCTGCCCGCCTGGATGCGCAGGATCTGCTTCGCGTGGTTCCACTCGTACAGCGCGCGTGCCTCGTCGACGCCCTCGTAGCACTGCAACCGCACCAGCTCGGCGCCGGTGGTCTCGGCGACGGCGCGGGCGAGTTCGGTCTTACCGACTCCGGCGGGACCCTCGATGAGCAGGGGTTTTCCGAGCCTGTCCGCGAGGAACACCGCGGTCGCGGTGCCCTTGTCGGACAGGTACCCGGTTTCGGCGAGCCGAGCGATGACGTCGTCGACGCTCGCGAAGAACGGCGTCGTGGTGGGCAGTGCGCGATCCACGCTCGCTCCTTTCAGATGGGGTGACGGGCAGAGGGGGCTGAGGG